>NZ_JBFTER010000002.1:0-98249 GCF_047229345.1 Cellulomonas jepli
GCCGGCGGCACCAGCGACCGCGCCGGGGGGCGGCGCGTCCGGGAGCGGTGCGTCCGGCGGCGGTGCGTCGGGCGCCGGGTCGCCTGCCGCGGGCCAGGGGAACGGCCGCCCCTGACCCTCAGGGTCCGACGAGGACGACGCGCAGGTCGCGCGGACCGTGCACGCCCTCCACGCGCACGAGCTCGATGTCGCTCGTGGCGCTCGGCCCGCTGATCCACGTCAGCGGACGCTCGGGGTGCGCCTCGAGCAGGCGGACCGCCTCCGGGACCGACCCGACGACCTGGTCGGAGCGCACGACGCACACGTGCCGGTCCGGGACCAGCGTCAGCACCCGGCGGCCCTGCCCCGGGCCGGCGTCGAGCACGATCGTGCCGGTGTCGGCGACCGCGACCCGGCAGCTCGTGACGACCGCGTCGGTGCCGTCGAGCTCGGCGGCGGCGAGCGGGTGCTCGGGCACGTCGTGGCGGACCGTGACCCCGGTGGCGCGCAGCGCAGCCACCCACGCCTCCGGCAGCCCCTGCGGGACGGCCACGGACGCCGCGCCCGCGAGCTCGTGCGCGACGGTCGCCGCGACCTCGTCGGGCCGGCACCGGGTGACCCGCGCCCGGTAGTCGAGGAGCCGGTGCTCGAGCAGGTCGCACGCGGCGACGGACCCGGACGCGGTGCCCGTCTCGACCCGGTAGGCGCGCGGGACGGCGCCGGCGGGGGCGTCGCCCGTGGACCGGGTCTGCGCGTCCCGGCCGAGCGCTGCGCGCACCGCCGCCAGGACCTCGTCGCGCGCGCTCACGACCGTCCCCGCCCGTCGGCACCGTGCGACGGCCCGCCGGGCCGGGCGTCACCGGACGCGCCCGCGTCCGGGGCGGAGCCGGCGTGCGGGGCGGAGCCTGCGTCCCGGGTGGCACGCGCGTCCCGGGCGCTGCGCGCCGCCCAGGTGTCACGGAACGACCGCACGGGCAGCGCGGGCAGGTCACGGCTCGCGGTCCACAGCGAGCCCGGCCACGGGAGCCGGCGCACGCGGCGACCGCCGAGCAGCCGGCCCGCGATCTCGGCGCCGCGCAGCGCCCAGCGGAACCGTCGGCCCGAGGACAGGACCGCAGCAGCGGCTCCCATCGCGGCGCCCGCAGCGGTCGGGCGGCGCGGGCCGCCGTCGTGCAGCGCACGATCCCGCAGGTGCACGAGCGCCGTCGGGATGTCGATCTTGACGGGGCACGCGTCGTAGCACGCGCCGCACAGCGTGCTCGCGAACGGGAGCGACGCGGTCGCGGCGTCGCCGTGGTCGAGCCCGAGGAGCTGCGGGGTGAGGATCGCACCGATCGGCCCCGGGTAGACCGAGCCGTACGCGTGCCCGCCGGTGCGCTCGTACACCGGGCAGACGTTGAGGCACGCCGAGCAGCGGATGCAGTGCAGCGCCTGGCGGCCCACCTCGTCCGCGAGCGCGCGCGTCCGGCCGTTGTCGAGCAGCACGAGGTGGAAGTCCTGGGGTCCGTCGCCGGGTGTCACCCCCGTCCACGTCGTCGTGTACGGGTTCATGCGCTCGCCCGTGGACGAGCGCGGCAGGAGCTGGAGGAACACCTCGAGGTCCCGGAACGTCGGCAGCACCTTCTCGATGCCCATCACCGTGACGAGCGTGCGCGGCAGCGTCAGGCACATGCGGCCGTTGCCCTCGGACTCGACGACCGCGACGGTGCCGGTCTCGGCGATCGCGAGGTTCGCGCCGCTGATCGCGACGTCGGCGCGCAGGAACAGCGCGCGCAGGTGCTCCCGGGCGGCCGCCGCCAGCGCGGCGGGCTCGTTGGTGAGCCCACCCGGGGCGCCGGGCATGCGGCTCCGGAAGACGTCGCGGATCTCGTCGCGGTTGCGGTGGATCGCGGGCACGAGGATGTGCGAGGGCCTGTCTCCCGCGAGCTGGACGATGAGCTCGGCGAGGTCGGTCTCGTGCGCGGCGATCCCCTCGGCCTCGAGGTGCTCGTTGAGCCCGATCTCCTGGGTGGCCATCGACTTGACCTTGACGACCTCGCGGGCACCCGCGGCCCGCACCACGTCGGTGACGATCCGGTTGGCCTCCGCGGCGTCGCGCGCCCAGTGCACGGTGCCACCCCGCGCGGTGACGGCGGCCTCGAGCTGCTCGAGGAGCTCCGGGAGCCGGTCCATCGCGTCGGCCTTGATCGCGGCGCCCGCGTCGCGGAGGGCCTCCCAGTCGGGCAGCTCCGCGGTGACCGCGAGGCGCTTGTCGCGGATCGTGCGGGTCGCGCGGCGCAGGTTGGTGCGCAGCTGCGCGTCGTCGAGCGTGCCGCGGGCCGCCTCGGGGAACGTCGGCCCCCACCGCAGCGGGTCGAGCGGCTCGGCGGCGGGCTTGGGAGGGACGCCGGGCATGCCGAGGTAGGTGCTCACGAGGCGCTCCGTGCGGTCGCGCGCCGCGTGCCCGGCGGGCGCCAGGGTTCGTCGCGCGTCGCGGCCAGGATCTCGGCGAGGTGCACCGCGCGGGTCCCCGCGCCCCGCCGCGAGAGGGCGCCGTCGATGTTCATGAGGCACGACCAGTCCCCCGCGGTCACGACGTCGGCGCCCGAGGCGAGCACGGCGTCGGCCTTGTCCGCGACCATCGCGGCCGACGTGTCCGAGTTCTTGAGCGCGAACGTCCCGCCGAACCCGCAGCACTGGTCGGCGTCGGGCAGGTCGACGAGCCGGAGACCGTCGACCTGCCCGAGGAGCCGCGTGGGCCGGTCGCCGACCCGGAGCAGGCGCAGCGAGTGGCACGTCGGGTGGTAGGTCACGGTGTGCGGGAACCGCGCGCCGACGTCGGTCACGCCGAGCACGTCCACGAGCAGCTCGGACAGCTCGTAGGTGCGCGCGGCGACGCGCTCCGCCGCGACGGCGAGCCGCTCGTCGCCCGCCTGCCGTGCGACGCGGGCCTGCTGGTGCCGCGTCGACCCGACGCACGAGCCCGACGGTGCGACCACCGCGTCCCACTCCCCCTCGACGACCGGCCAGAACGCCCGCACGTGGTTGCGCACGACCGGCTCCGCCTGAGCGGGGTAGCCGGAGTTCACGTGCATCTGCCCGCAGCACGCCTGGCCGGGCGGGACGACGACCTCGTGGCCGAGGCGCTCGAGCAGGCGGACGGTCGCGGCGGCGGCGTGCGGGAACAGGCCGTCGACGAGGCAGGTCGTGAACAGGGCGATGCGCATGCGTCCCCTCCTGGGGGTCGGGCGGCGGTGGGCGTCGGGCTGCGCGCGCTACCTGACGTCCACCTTCATGATCCCCTCGGACCCGGGGACGAGGAACGGTCGCGGAGCGTCTCCTCGGCGCGCTCCCAGGCGGCCCGGTCGCCGGACGGGTCGTAGCGGCGCACCTGGGTCGAGGCACGCACCACGGCCCGCATCGCCGCGAGGTCATCGCCGACGTCACCGCCGGCCGCGGCCTGGACGAGCAGGTTGCCGGTCGCGGTCCCCTCCGCGGGCCCGGCCTCGACAGGCAGGCCGGTCGCGTCCGCGGTGAGCCGGCACAGCAGCGCGTTGCGCGAGCCGCCGCCCACGAGGTGCACGACGGCGACGTCGCGGCCGGCGAGCTCGGCGGCCTGCCGGACCGCGCGGGCGTGGGCCAGCGCGAGCGAGTCGAGGAGCACCCGCACGACCTCGGCGGGCTCGTGCGGCACGGGCTGCCCCGTGGACCGGGCGAGCTCGGCCACGCGCGCGGGCACGTCGCCGGGCGCGGCGAGGACCGGGTCGTCGACGTCGACGACGCAGCGCAGCCCGGGCACCGCCGCGGCCTGCCCGAGCAGCGGCTCGAGCTCCTGCGGGCGACCCTGCCCGGCCCACGTCGCGAGCGCCTGCTCCAGCAGCCAGAGCCCCGTGACGTTGCGCAGGAAGCGCACCGTCCCGTGCACGCCGAGCTCGTTGGTGAAGTTCGCGGCGCGGCTCGCCGCGGTCAGCACCGGGGTGTCGAGCTCGAGGCCGACGAGGGACCAGGTGCCCGACGAGATCCAGGCGGCGTCGCGGCCGCCGAGGGGCATCGCGACGACCGCCGACGCGGTGTCGTGCGAGCCGACCGCGACCACGGGGGCGCCGGTGACCCCGAGCGCCGCGCCCACCTCCGGCCGGACCGTGCCGACGACGGACCCCGGCGCCACGAGACGCGGGAGGAGCGCGCCGACGTCGACCCCCGTGACCGCCGAGGCCGCGCCCGCCACCTCCGCGCTCCACGCGCGGGTGGTGACGTCGAGCAGCCCGGTCGTCGAGGCGTTGGTCAGCTCCGCGACGTGCTCGCCCGTGAGCCAGCACGCGAGCAGGTCGGGGACGAGGAGCGCGCGCCGCGCCGCGCCGAGCTGCGCGGTGCCGGCCGCGGCGACGAGCTGGAACACGGTGTTGAACGGCTGGACCTGGACGCCGGTGAGCGCGTGGTGGCGCTCGGGGCTGATCTGCTCGAACAGCCGCGCCGGCGCGCCCACGGTCCGCGCGTCGCGGTAGTGCACCGGGTTGCCGAGCAGCGCTCCGTCGACGTCGAGCAGCCCGTGGTCGACCGCCCAGCCGTCGATCCCGACCGACGTCACCGGACCGAACCGCCGGGCCGCCGCCGCCAGGCCGTCCTGCACGCCCGCCCAGAGCCGCAGCACGTCCCAGTGCAGAGTCGACCGCCCGCCCGGCCCGGGCACGCTGACCGGCACGTTGGCGAACCGCGCGGTCTCCTCGGTGACGAGCCGTCCGCCCTCGACCCGGCCCGCGATCACCCGGCCGCTCGTGGCGCCGAGGTCGACGGCGACGTAGGTGCGCACGGGGTCAGCGCAGGAACGCGGCGGCGACGCCGGAGTCGACGGGCACGTGCAGCCCGGTCGTCTGCACGAGGTCCGGGCCGGTCAGCGCGAACACCGCCGCGGCGACGTGCTCGGGCAGCACCTCCTTCTTGAGGATCGTGCGCTGCGCGTAGTACTGGCCCAGCTCCTCCTCCGGCACCCCGTACGTCGCGGCCCGCTGCGCGCCCCAGCCGCCCGCGAAGATCCCCGACCCCCGCACGACGCCGTCCGGGTTCACGCCGTTGACCCGGATCCCGTGCGCGCCGAGCTCGGCGGCGAGCAGCCGCACCTGGTGCGCCTGGTCGGCCTTGGTCGCCGAGTACGCGATGTTGTTCGGACCGGCGAACAGCGAGTTCTTCGACGCGATGTAGACGACGTCGCCGCCCATCCCCTGGGCGACCATCGCCCGGGCGGCCTCGCGCGAGACGAGGAACGACCCCCGGGCCATGACGTCGTGCTGCAGGTCCCAGTCACGCGCCGTGGTCTCGAGCAGCGGCTTGGAGATCGACAGCCCGGCGTTGTTGACGACGAGGTCGACCCCGCCGAACGCGAGCGCCGCGGCGTCGACCATCGCGCGCACGTCGTCCTCGGACGTGACGTCGGCGCGGACGGCGACGGCGACGTCGGGGCCACCGAGCGACGCGGCGACCTCCTGCGCCCCGGCGAGGTCCAGGTCGGCGACGACGACGCAGGCGCCCTCGGCGGCGAGCCGCTCGGCGATCGCACGCCCGATGCCCGATCCGGCGCCGGTCACGAGCGCGACACGGGTGGCGAGCGGCCGCGGCCTCGGCATGCGCCGGAGCTTGGCCTCCTCGAGCGCCCAGTACTCGATCCGGAACTTCTCCGCCTCGTCGATCGGGGCGTACGTGCTGATCGCCTCGGCGCCGCGCATGACGTTGATCGCGTTGACGTAGAACTCCCCCGCGACGCGCGCGGTCTGCTTGTCCTTGCCGAACGAGAACATCCCGACGCCGGGCACGAGCACGATCGCGGGGTCCGCGCCGCGCATGGGCGGGCTGTCCGGCGTCGCGTGGCGCGCGTAGTACGCGGCGTAGTCGGCGCGGTAGGCCGCATGCAGCTCGCGGAGCCGGGCGACGACGTCCTCGAGGGGTGCGTCCGCGGGCAGGTCGACGACGAGCGGGGTGACCTTGGTCCGCAGGAAGTGGTCGGGGCAGGACGTGCCGAGCGCCGCGAGCGCCGCCAGCCTCTCGCGGGACAGGAAGTCGAGGACGACGTCCGTGTCGGTGAGATGACCGACCTGCGGGCGGTCGGTGCTCGCGAGGCCGCGGACCACCGGGGCCAGCGCCGCCGCGCGGGCGCGCCGCTCGGGCTCGGGGAGCGCGCCGCGACCCGCGACGACCGGGCCGAACGCGTGCCCGCCCTGCGCGGCCAGGTGGCGCTCGCGCTCCGCGATGAACCCCTCGGCCGCGGCGATGATCTCGAGCGAGCGCGCCTCCGCCTCGTCGGACGTGCTGCCCCATGCGGTGATGCCGTGGCCGCCGAGGACGCAGCCGATCGCCTCGGGGTTCGCCGCCGCGATCGCGGCGATGTCGAGCCCGAGCTGGAACCCGGGCCGGCGCCACGGCACCCACGCCACGCGGTCGCCGAAGAGCTCGCGGGTCAGCGCCTCGCCGTCCGCCGCCGTCGCGAGCGCGATCCCGGCGTCGGGGTGCAGGTGGTCGACGTGCGCGGCGTCGAGCAGCCCGTGCATCGCGGTGTCGATCGACGGCGCCGCACCGCCCTTGCCGTGCAGGCAGTAGTCGAACGCGGCGACCATCTCGTCCTCGCGCTCGACCCCCGGGTACACGTCCGCGAGCGCGCGCAGCCGGTCCAGGCGCAGCACGGCCAGGTTCTGCTCGGTGAGCGTCCCGAGGTCGCCGCCCGAGCCCTTGACCCAGAGCAGCTCGACGTCCTCCCCCGTGACGGGGTCGGTCGCGGTGCCCTTCGCGGAGGTGTTGCCGCCCGCGTAGTTGGTCGTGCGCGGGTCGGCGCCGAGGCGGTTCGACCGGGCGATCAGGTCGGCCGCAGTGGGGTGCGTCATCCGACGTGTCCTCTCGTCAGGGGTGCGGGCGTGGTCGCCCGGCGGTCCGGTGGCCGTGCGTGCGGTGCGTGCGGGGAGTACGGGGCTCGAGGGTGCGTGCTCGGGCGCTCAGGCACCCCAGCCGGCCTGCGTACCGCCGACGCGCTCGTCGGCGATCCGCGCGAGGTACCCGCTCGCGAGGAACGCCGCCATGGGGTCGGCGGGCAGCCCTCGCTCCTCGCGCCACGCGGCGAGCGCGGGACGGACGTCGGTGTAGAAGGCGTCCATGAACACCTGGTGGGCGCCCAGCACGTCGTTCGCCTGCTGCGCCGCTGCGAGCGCCTCGCGGTCGAGCAGCAGCGCCCGGGCGGTCATCTCCTGGACGTTGAGCACCGAGCGGATCTGGCCCGGGACCTTGTCCTCGACGTTGTGGCACTGGTCGAGCATGAGCGCGACGTCCGAGCCGGGGCCGAGCCCGCCGCCGCGGACGACCTCGACGAGGATGCGGAAGAGCTGGAACGGGTCGGCGGCGCCCACGATGAGGTCGTCGTCCGCGTAGAAGCGCGAGTTGAAGTCGAACGACCCGAGCCGCCCGAGCCGCAGGAGCTGCGCGACGATGAACTCGATGTTGGTGCCGGGCGCGTGGTGGCCCGTGTCCAGGCACACGACCGCGCGCTCGCCCAGCGCCGTGACCTGCGCGTACGCGGTGCCCCAGTCGGGAACGTCGGTGTGGTAGAACGCCGGCTCGAAGAACTTGTACTCGAGCACCAGCCGCTGGTCCTCGCCGACCTGCGCGTAGATCGCGGCCAGCGACTCCGCCAGGGCGTCCTGACGGGCGCGGATGTCGTCCTGACCGGGGTAGTTCGTGCCGTCCGCGAGCCAGATCTTGAGGTCCCGGGACCCCGTCTGCGCCATGACCTCGAGGCAGTCGAGGTGGTGCTCGACCGCCGCGCGGCGGACCGCCGGGTCCCGCGACGCGAGCGAGCCGAACTTGAACCGCTCGTCCTGGAACGTGTTCGAGTTGATCGTGCCGAGCCGCACCCCGAGGTCGTCGGCGTGCCGGCGCAGGGCCGCGTAGTCGTCGACGGCGTCCCACGGGATGTGCAGCGCGACGGCCGGGGCGAGCCCGGTGAACCGGTGGACCTGCGCGGCGTCGGCGAGCTTCTCCTGGACCGTGCGCGGGGTGCCCGGCGACGGCCAGACGCGGAAACGCGTGCCGGAGTTGCCGAACGCCCACGAGGGCAGCTCGATCGCGAGGTCGTCGAGCGCGGCAGGCAGCGCGAGCGGCGGCGTGCCGGGCAGCCTGCCCGAGGCGGTGCCGGGGCTGCGGTCGGGCGACGGAGCAGTGGTCACGGTGATCCTTCGGTTCGCCTTTGAATCGATTCATAGCCTATCCGCACGCTCTGCGCCGAGCAAGACCCGGGTCCCGTCAGCCCGCGTGCGTGCTCGAGTCGCGCACGACGAGCTCGGGCTGGAAGACGACGTCCTGCTCGGTGGCGTCGTCGCCCTCGAGCAGGATCGCCGCCGCGCGGTACCCCATCTCGAGCGCCGGCTGGCGCACCGACGTGAGCGGCGAGGCGAGCTCGCTCGAGATGTCGAGGTCGTCGTACCCGACGAGGGCCGTCGAGCGCAGCAGCGCCGTCCCGCCGAGCGCGCGCAGCGCCCGCTGCGCACCGATCGCCACGAGGTCGTTGACGCACAGCACCGCCTCGGGCGCCGCGCCGTCCCGCTCGGCGACCAGGCGGCGCATCGCCTCGTCGCCCCCGCGCGCGTCCATGCTGGAGACCGTGACCTCGCGGACCACCTCGTCCGGGTCGAGCCCCGCCCGCACGACCGCGTCGCGCACGCCGCGCTGCCGGTCGACGCACTGCCGGATCGAGTGCGGCCCGTTGAGGAGCACGAGCCGCTCGTGCCCGCGGCCGAGGAGGTGCCCGGCCGCGAGCGCGCCGCCCGCCCGGTCGTCGACCGCGACCGAGGGGATGCCGGGGACGGACGACGGGTGGTCGAGCAGCACCACGCGGGTCCCGCGCGCGTGCACCTCCTCCACGGCCCGCGTGCCGGCCGACCCCGGGACGACGAGCACCCCGAGCACGCCGTGCTCCTCGAACAGGCGCAGGTAGCGCCGCTCGCGCTCGGGGTCGTCGTCCGAGCTCGCGAGCATGAGCATGTGGTCGTCGAGGCCCAGCCGGTCCTCGATGCCGCGGGCGACGTCGGTGAAGTACGGGTTGCGGATGTCGAGCACCAGCGCACCCACGGTCGTCACGGTGCGTGAGCGGAGCTGGCGCGCGACGCCGTTCGGGACGAAGCTCAGCGCGGCGATGGCGTCCTCGACCCGCGTGCGGGTCTCCGGCTTGACGACGTCCGGGCGGTTCAGGACGTTCGAGACCGTGCCGACCGAGACGCCCGCCTCGCGCGCCACGTCCATCACGGACGCTCGCCGTCGTGACGTCGGGGCAGCCATGTCCGTCCTCTTCTCCGCGCGGGCGTCCGGCGCCCCGGCGCGCTGCGCGGCGAGGCGTGCGCCCAGCCTAGGTCCGCGGGCCGGGCAACCCGCGGACCCGCGCGTCCCACGACACGAGACGGTGCGGGACCGAGTGGGAGGGAGGCCGGCGTCGGCGCATGATGAGCCGTGCCCCGTCGGGCGCCCGACCGGCCCGGCGACCCTCGACCCGACCCGGAGGACCCCGTGCCCGTGCCCCCGCTGCCCGACGACGTCGCCGCGCTGCTCGCCCGCCCGAACCCGGCGGTCATGGCGACCGTCGCGTCCGACGGCCGACCCGTCACCGTCGCGACGTGGTACCTCGTCGAGCAGGACGGCACCGTGCTGCTCAACCTCGACGCGTCCCGGGCCCGGCTGAACCACCTGCGCACCGACCCGCGCGTCTCGCTGACCGCGCTCGCCGAGTCGAACTGGTACACCCACGTGAGCGTGCAGGGCACCGTCGTCTCGATCGAGGAGGACACCGACCTCGTCGACATCGACCGCCTGTCGACCCACTACACCGGCAACCCGTACCCGACGCGTGACCGTGCCCGCGTCAGCGTCCGGGTGCGGATCGACCGCTGGCACGGCTGGGGCGCCGCGAAGCAGGACTGAGCAGGACCCCCGGAGGCTCGTGCGGCCCGGCGCTGCGCGAGCCCTCCGGGTCCGCGACGGGTCAGAAGACGCGTGCGGCGACGTCGACCCGCTCGGCGCTCCGCAGCGCCTGGAGCACCTCGGCCGACGACCGGGGGCCGGCCGGGGCCTGCAGGAGCTGCTCGTCCGGAGTCGACGGGTCCGCCAGGTACAGGCGGGTGTAGGCGGCCGACTCGGGCTCGAAGCGCCAGCTGTCGGCCAGGGACCCGGCATCGACCGTGTCGAAGCCCAGCCGGTCGAGGAGCGCTGCAGCGGTGGCCTTGGCCGCGGCGTCGTCGCCCGCGAGCGGCAGGGCCGAACGGTCGGCCGCCCCGGTCGGACGCGCGAGCTGCGGGATGTGGTGGGCGAGGATGTTCGTGAACGCCTTGACCAGCGCGCTGTCCGCGAAGTGCCGCTGCACGAGCTCGCTCGTGGTCAGCTCACCGGCGTCCAGCGCGGCGATCCGCCCGTCGCGCGACGGGTAGTAGTTGGTGGTGTCCAGCACGACCTTGTCGGCCAGCAGGTCCGCCGGCACGTCCGGGTGCGCGCGCAACGGGATGGACAGCACCACGACCTCGCCGGCCTGCGCCGCCTCGTCGCTCGTCCCGGCCGTCGCCAGCGGTCCCAGCTCGGCCACGAGGGAATCGAGGCTCTGCGGACCCCGGGAGTTGGCGATCACGACGTCCATCCCGGCTGCGACGGCGAGCCGCGCGATCGCGGCGCCGATGTTCCCGCTCCCGATGATGCCCAGAGTGCGCATGGTCGTCTCCCCGCGTCGTCGAGCGGCGGCCGCCTGCCGCCGGAGCAAGGCGGAGAACGCCTCCGCTTGCCTGTCCCGACATTACGGAGAGGTTCTCCGCTTTGTCAACGTCGGCCGCAGCCGCGGCCCGCCGGCGGTCGCGCGACCCCGGCGCTCGACCGCGGCGTGGGACGGGTCAGCGCCGCGGCTCGAGGGCCGACGCCAGCCAGGCCTGGGCACGCGTGAGCAGGGACTGCGCCACCGGCGTGCGGTGGGCCCAGTTCTCGAAGCCGTGCGGGGCACCCGCGACGACGTCGGTCGTCACCGGGACCCCCGCAGCCTCCAGGGCGTCCGCGTACGCGCGATCCTCTGCCGCGAAGAGCTCGATGTCGCCGTAGGCCAGGTACGCCGACGGGAGGCCGCGGAGGTCGGTGCGCCGGGCCGGGACGGCGTACGGCGGCGGATCGGCGCGGCCGGGTTCCCCTCGCAGGTAACCGGACCACCCCTCGCGGTTGGACCGGTTGTCCCACACGAAGTGCTCGACCGCGTCGAGGTCCCGCCGAGCCGCGGTGCGGTCGTCGAGCATGGGCGCGAACAGCCACTGCGCGACCGGCTGCACACCGCCGCCGTCGTGCAGGCGCTGCACGAGCGCGGCCGCCAGCCCCGCGCCGGCGCTCTCTCCCCCGACCGCGATCCGCCCCAGGTCCACGCCCAGCCGCGCGGCCTGCTCGACGAACCAGTGCCACCCCGCACGCACGTCGTCGTGCGCCGCGGGGAACGGGTGCTCGGGCGCGAAGCGGTAGTTGACGGAGACGATGACGACACCGAGCCGCTCCGCGGTGGACAGGCACAGCGCCTCGTCCTGGCGGGCGTCGCCGAAGAGCAGTCCGCCACCGTGGATCCACAGCAGGCCTGCGCCGCTCCGGACGCCGACCGGGACGTAGGTGCGGAGCCGGACGGCACCGGCCTTCGCCGTGCGGACGCGCACGCGCTCCGACCGGGGGACGCGCATGACGCGGACCGCAGCGCGGACGAGCCAGCGGGGCGCCTTCACCTGCGCGCGCTGCATCGGCTCCCGCAGCTCCGGCAGGACGCGGTCGAGCTCCATCAGCCCTCCGCGCCGGGTCGGGCCGGAGCGCTCGACCACCCGGTCCGCAGCAGCGCGGACAGTGCCGCTCCCGACGCGTCGTCGGCCATCGCGGCCCCGCGGACCCAGCTGACCGCCAGCACCGCGAGGAACAGGTCGCGCCCACGCACCTCGGGGCGGGCGCCGCCCTCGCGCTGCGCTGCGCGGAGGAACTCGTCGGTGGTCGAGACGAAGCCCTCGCAGGTGAGGGCCAGGGGGGACGTGCCCTCGGCGAGCGCCTGGCGCAGCGGCTCGGGCAGACCGTCGAAGGCGCCGGCCCACTCGGCCAGGGCGTCGAGCCACTGGGCGAGCGCGTCAGCCGCGTCACCCGCGCCGGCCCGGAGGGACTCACGCCGCTGCTCCAGCCGCTCCCGCCGGGCCGACAGCAGCGCCGCGAGCAGCGCCTCGCGGTTGGGGAAGTGCCGGTACAGCGTCCCCGGCCCCACGCCGGCCTGCTTCGCGATCGCGTCCAACGACCCGGAGACCCCGTGCGCGGAGAAGTACTCCTCGGCCGTGTCGAGGATGTGGCTGCGGTTGCGCTGGGCGTCGGTCCGCGGCTTGCGCCCGGCGCCCGGAGTGGTCTGCGACACGTTCGGGGTCCTCTCGTTGACTTTCCGGAGACACTCTCCGTATCGTCACGGCTAACCGGAGACTATCTCCATCTACCCGTCCGCCGCCAGTGCCTCGAGGCGTCGGGCGCGGTGAAGCCACCCCGCAGAGACGGAGCACGAACCGACATGGTGACCTCGACGACGGCAGCAGCAGCTGCCCCGGTGGCCTCGTCCGCCGATCCCCGCACGCGGCTCGCGCCCGGCGACGCGCTGGTCATCGGCCTGCTCATGGGGTCCGCGTTCATCGTCCTGCTGAACGAGATGCTGCTCGGGGTGGCGCTGCCCAGCCTGATCGCGGACCTGCGGATCACTCCGACGACCGGGCAGTGGCTGACGACCGGCTACCTGCTGACGCTCGCCGTGCTCGTCCCGGCGACCGGCTTCGTCATGCGGCGCTTCCACCTGCGCACGATCTTCCTCGGTGCCATGTCGCTGTTCGTTCTGGGCACCGCGATCGCCGCCGCCGCACCGGGCTTCGGCGTGCTGCTGGCCGGCCGGCTCGTCCAGGCCGTCGGCACCGCGGTCTTCGTCCCGCTGCTGATGACGACCGCCATGCGCCTGGTCCCCGCGGCCCGGCGCGGCCGCACGATGGCCCTCGTCACCGCCGTCCCGGCCATCGCGCCCGCCGTCGGTCCGGCCGTCTCCGGGCTCGTGCTGTCCCAGCTGCCCTGGCGGTGGCTGTTCATCCTCGTCCTGCCGATCGCCTTGGTCGCTCTCGCGCTCGGGGCGGCCAGGCTCCGGAACATCACCACGCCGGAGCCGGTCACGCTCGACGTGCCGTCCCTGGTCCTGTCCGCCGTCGGGTTCGGTGCGCTCGTCTTCGGGCTCGCCTCGATCGGGGAGTCGGTCACCGGTCACGTCGCCCTCCCCCCGCTCGTCCCGATCACCGTGGGCCTCGCGGGGGTCGCGGCCTTCGTGCTGCGCCAGCTCGCGCTGCGACGGCGCACCGAGCCGTTCCTCGACCTGCGGATCTTCCGCACGAGGACCTTCACGCTGTCGCTCGTGGTGATGCTCGTCGTCGCGATGAACGGGTTCGGCACCGCACTGGTCCTGCCCCTGATCCTCAGCGGCGTGCTCGGGCTCGAGACCCTGGCGATCGGGCTCTTCCTCGTCCCGAGCGGGGCGGTCATCGCGCTGGTGTCCGCTCTCGGCGGCCGTGTCTACGACCGCGTCGGACCGCGCCCGCTGACGATCCCGGGTGCGCTGGTCTGGACCGCCTCGCTGTGGTTCCTCAGCACGCTGGACCAGGACACGGGCGTCGGCACGCTGCTGGTCGCGTACCTCGTGATGTCCGCCGCCCAGGCCCTGATGTGGGCACCCCTGACCACGACGGCCCTGTCGTCCCTGCGCGCCGACCTCTACCCGCACGGCACCGCGGCGTTCACGACCGCCCAGCAGCTCGCCGGAGCCGCCGGCGGGGCGGTGCTCGTCTCCGCCTACACGATCGCCTCCCGCGCCGCGGACGCCGGGGCGCTCACGGTCGGCGAAGCGGTGTCCGCGGGGCGGGGCGCCTTCACGGCCGCGGGGGTCATCGCCGTCGGGGCGGTCATCGGCACCTTGTTCATCGGCAGGCCGACCCCGGGGGCGGACACCCCCTGACCGATGAGTTCCGGCCGGGCGTCGCGTCTGCCCCACGACGACGACCCCGACCCGGGAGGCAGGACCATGGCGGTCGACGACGGTGCGGACGACGCGACGGTGGCGGACGAGGCGCGGCGCGTGGTCGCGGCGGCCACCTACCTGACGCTCGCCACCGCCGACGCCCGGGGACGGCCGTGGGCGACGCCCGTGTGGTTCGCCGAGCGGGACTGCGCCGACTTCGTCTGGGTGTCGCGCCCCGGCGCACGTCACTCCGTCAACGTCGCCGCGCAGCCCGCCGTGGCCGTCGTCGTCTTCGACTCGACCGCCGCGGTGGGCGGTGCCGCGGCGGTGTACGTCGAGGCGGAGGCTGCCGAGGTCGGCCCGGACGACCGGGCGGACGCGCTCGCCGTCTACAACCGGCGCACCGCCGAGCAGGGGCTGCGGACGTGGACGCGCAGGACGTCACCGGGGCGGCGCAGTTCCGGCTGTACCGGGCCCGGGCGTCGCACGTCTACGTCCTCGACGAGCACGACGGTCGGGTCGAGGTCCGCGTCTAGGCTGCTCGTCCGCGAGCGCGCGCCACGAGGCCGGTCACGACCGTCGGGAGCTCGACCGCGTCGATGGCCCGGTCGACCGCCGCGCACCCCGCCCGGCCCGCCCGGCCCCGCCCGCTCGGTTCAGCTCCGCCCGGCTCGGTCAGCTCCGCCGGAACGGCGCCCAGCCGTCGTCGCCCGCGAGGTAGGCCCGCGGGGTGAACGCTGCGGCCTCGGCACGCGTGAGCTGCGGCCGGTCGGGCGTCACGAGCGCACCGGGCCCGCGATTGTGGTGCTCGGCGAAGCGCGCGTCGCGCCAGGACCAACCACCCGAGAAGTCGCTCCACGGGGTGGCCCCGACGTGCGCACCGATCCACGAGTCCCGCACGAGCACCTGGCCGATCGCGTCGGGGTCGTTGCTCGGGTGCCAGGGCCGGCCGAGGAAGACGGTGCCCGCGGGCGCGTCGCTCGTGAAGCGGCAGCGCGTGAACAGGAAGCCGTACGGGTTCGCGATCATCGTGCTCGGGGCGGTGACGTACCCGTTGTTGGTCGTCGAGCCCCTCGTGAGCGAGCGGATCTCGCAGACCTCGAACACGGCGGTCCCGCGGCCGAAGACGAAGTCGACGTCGCCCTCGACGTAGCAGTCGCGGAAGTAGGCGCGCGCGACGACCGCCGCCGACGCGCTGTTGACGTACAGCGTGTCCTGGTTGCCGAGGAACCGGACGCCGTCGAAGACGAGCCGGTCCGCACGGGTCAGCACCGCGACGGCCTGGCGGTTGGTGATCTCGGGGTGCGCGGCCTCGTCGAACAGGTTGGCGAACGTGAGGTTGCGCGCGGTGAAGTCGGAGCCGTCCAGCGTCACGCTCGCGCTGCCGCTCGTGCCGTAGGTGCCGGTGCCGTCCGGCTTGGGGGTCCCGTTCGCGTTGTCGTAGGCGATGACGACGTCCTGCGCGCGGCGCCCGGTGCCGACGAGGGTGAGGAACGGCTTCGTCGCGGGGACCTTGACGAGCTCCCGGTACTCGCCCGGGCGGACCGCGATGACCCACGGCTCCGTGGCGCCCTCCGGGGCGGCGTCGATCGCGGCCTGGACGCTCGCGAAGTCGGCCCGGCCGTCGGCGGAGACGGTCGCGTCGGGCCGGCCCTGGTGGCCGTCGTGCCCCGCACCGCTCCCCCGCTCGGCGACGCGCGTGGCGTCCGGCGCGGCCTCGCCGGAGGGGTCCGGGACGGTCGCGGCAGCGGTCGGGGCGAGGGCTCCCACGACCAGGCCGAGCACAGCCACCGGGATCGCGAGCAGTCGGGTGCGTCGTCGTGCGTGCATCTCTACCTCACTGTAGAAAGCGCTTTCCGGACGCGCCGACGCTAGGGCACCCGCCGGGGACCGGTCAAGGTCCCTGCGCTCGGCGCCGGCGCGGCCCGGTCAGCCGCGGGCGTCCGGCCGGGCGCCGGACGGTTCCGGCGCCCCGCCCGCAGCGTCGGGCAGCCCCGGCACGCCGCCCCGCGCCTCGTCGCGCACCATCCGGATCCACAGCACGAGCGCGAACCCGCCGAAGATCCACCACTGCGCCGCGTAGGCGAGGTTCTGGACGTTGAGCCCCGAGCCGGAGCGAGTCGGCGGCGGGAGCTGCGCGAGCGCGTCGCCCTGGCCGGGATCGGACCGGGTCAGCACCACGTAGCCGCTCCAGATCGGGCCACCCCAGGCGTTGACCAGCGCCGCCGAGCTGATCGCGTCGGTGCGCCCGGGCGCCGAGCCGCCGTCGCCCGCACCCTCCGACGACTGCAGGTAGCCCGAGACCGTGACCTCGCCCGCCGGGACCGCGAGCGCGGCGGCGTCGTCGGGGTCCGCGACCCACCCGCGCACGACCGGGAGCACCGGGTCGCCCGAGCCGGGCTGCGCCCGACCGGCGTCCCCGGACCCCGACTCCCCTGCCGGGGTCGACGCCGAGCCGCCCGGGTCCGCGTCGTGCACGCGCAGCGGGGTGAGCACGAGGTAGCCGGTGCGCCCGTCGAGCGCGCGACCCTCGACGAGCAGCTGCCCCGCGGGCTCGTAGACGCCGCGCGCCGTGACGTGCTGCCCGACGAGCTCGCCGCGGAACGTCGTCTGCGGCTCGAGCACCGTCCCGATCCCGACGGGCTCGGCGGCGGCCTGCTCGGCGCGGCGCTCGGCCGCCTCGGAGGCGCCCCGGATCTCGGCGCGGTCGAGCTGCCAGACGCCCAGACGCGCGCAGACCGCGGCGGCCGCGAGCAGCACGAGGAGCAGGACGAGCATGCGCGGACGCACCGCCGCACGCAGGAACGTCGTCGGCGGGGCACCGGCGTCGCCCTCGCCCGCAGCGGGACCGGCGCGCCCCTCGTCGTCCCGCTCGGGAGCAGCCCCGGCCGTGGCCCCCGCGTCGACCTCCGCCACGGCACCGGGCGCCCCGGCGTGACCGACGTCACGCCCCGCGCGCGCAGCGTCGGGACGGTCCGGGCCGGCGGGTTCGAGCACGCCTGCACGGTACCTCGCGCAGCCGCCCGGGACCCCGCACGGCAGCCCGCACGGGCGGACGTGCGCGGCGCCCGGCGCTCACCCACGGCCCCGGTGACCAGCGCGGACACCTCCGAGCGGCCGCGTCGGGCCGGCTCGGCGCCGCGGCGCACGGTCGTGCGGCCCGGACCCCGATGGGGTTGTATGGGCGGGGACGGACGACGCGACGCGCGACCGCGCACCGCACCGTCGGAGGTCGTGCCTGGGTCGGACGTCCCGGCTCCACGTCCTGGTCCGCGCAAGGCTGGAACCGGCACCGCACGCCGCGCGCGCGTGGTGCGGGGGCACGCAGGAACGAACGACGAGCAAGCACCCAGCACCCACGGGGAGACGAGCAGATGAGCACGACGACCTCGCAGCACACCTCCTGGCGGACGGGCACCGGCGCCCCCGTCACCGACGAGACGCTCCGTCGCATCGACGCCTGGTGGCGCGCGGCGAACTACCTGTCGGTCGGGCAGATCTACCTGCTCGCCAACCCGCTCCTGCGCGAGCCGCTCACGCGCGACCACGTCAAGCCGCGCCTGCTGGGTCACTGGGGCACGACCCCGGGCCTCAACTTCCTGTACGCGCACCTCAACCGCGTCATCGCGGAGCGCGAGCAGTCGACGATCTACATCACGGGCCCCGGGCACGGCGGTCCCGGGCTGGTGGCGAACTCCTACCTCGAGGGCACGTACTCCGAGGTCTACTCCGACATCACGCAGGACGAGGAGGGCGTGCGCCGGCTGTTCCGGCAGTTCTCCTTCCCGGGCGGCATCCCGAGCCACGTCGCCCCCGAGACGCCGGGGTCGATCCACGAGGGCGGCGAGCTCGGCTACGCGCTCTCGCACGCGTACGGGGCGGCGTTCGACAACCCGGACCTGCTGGTCGCGACCGTCATCGGCGACGGCGAGGCCGAGACGGGCCCGCTCGCGACGAGCTGGCACTCGAACAAGTTCGTCGACCCGAGGACGGACGGCGTCGTGCTGCCCATCCTGCACCTCAACGGGTACAAGATCGCGAACCCGACGGTCCTCGCGCGCATCCCCGAGGAGGAGCTCCTCGACCTCATGCGCGGCTACGGCCACAAGCCGTACGTGTTCACGGGCGGGTTCGACCAGGAGGACCACGCTGCGGTGCACGCGCGCTTCGCCGCGCTGCTCGACGAGGTGCTCGACGAGATCGCCGCGATCAAGGCCCGCGCGCACGAGGGCGACGAGACGCGCCCGCAGTGGCCGATGATCGTCTTCCGCACCCCCAAGGGCTGGACGTGCCCGCCGGTCATCGACGGCAAGCAGGTCGAGGACTCGTGGCGCTCGCACCAGGTGCCGCTCGCGAGCGCGCGCGACACCGAGGAGCACCTCCAGGTGCTCGACGGCTGGCTGCGCTCGTACCGTGCCGAGGAGCTGTTCGACGAGGACGGCCGGCTGGTCGACGACGTCGCGGCCCTGTCCCCCGGCGGCACGCTGCGGATGAGCGACAACCCGCACACCAACGGCGGCCTGCTGCTCAAGGACCTGCGGCTGCCCGACTTCCGCGACTTCGCGGTCGACGTGCCCGTGCCGGGCGGCTCGATCAGCGAGGCGACGCGCGTGCTGGGCCAGTGGCTCACCGAGGTCATCCGCCTCAACCCCGACAACTTCCGGATCTTCGGGCCCGACGAGACCGCGTCGAACCGCCTGCAGGCCGTGTTCGACGTGACCGACAAGGTCTGGAACGCGGAGTACAAGAGCGACAAGGTCGACGACCACCTCGCCCGCGTGGGCCGCGTCGTCGAGATGCTCTCGGAGCACCAGTGCCAGGGCTGGCTCGAGGGGTACCTGCTGACCGGTCGCCACGGCCTGTTCAACTGCTACGAGGCGTTCATCCACATCATCGACTCGATGTTCAACCAGCACGCGAAGTGGCTGAAGGTCACCGACGACATCCCGTGGCGCCGGCCCATCGCGAGCCTGAACTACCTGCTCTCGAGCCACGTGTGGCGCCAGGACCACAACGGGTTCAGCCACCAGGACCCCGGCTTCATCGACCACGTGGTCAACAAGAAGTCCGACATCATCCGCGTGTACCTGCCGCCGGACGCGAACACGCTGCTCTCGACGTACGACCACTGCCTGCGCAGCCGGCAGTACGTCAACGTCGTGGTCTCGGGCAAGCAGCCCGCGCCGAACTTCCTGACGATGGACCAGGCCGTCGCGCACTGCACGCGGGGCCTCGGCATCTGGGACTGGGCCGGAACCGAGCGCCCGGGCGAGGACCCGGACGTCGTGCTCGGCTGCGCGGGCGACGTGCCGACGCTCGAGGTGCTCGCCGCGGCCGACATCCTCAAGCGCGAGCTGCCCGACCTCAAGGTGCGCGTGGTCAACGTCGTCGACCTCATGCGCCTGCAGGACGAGCGCGAGCACCCGCACGGGCTCTCGGACCGCGACTTCGACACGCTGTTCACGACCGACAAGCCGGTCGTGTTCGCCTACCACGGGTACCCGTGGCTCATCCACCGCCTGACGTACCGCCGCAAGGGCCACTCCAACATCCACGTGCGCGGGTACAAGGAGGAGGGCACGACCACGACGCCGTTCGACATGGTCATGCTCAACGACCTCGACCGGTTCCACCTGGTCATGGACGTCATCGACCACACCCCGGGCCTGCGCTCGAAGGCGGCCAGCCTGCGCCAGCGCATGGACGACCGGCGGATCGAGGCCCGGGAGTACACGCGCCGCCACGGGGAGGACATCCCCGAGGTGCGCGACTGGGTCTGGCCCGACGCGGGCGAGACCGGCCGGGACGCGAGCGGCACGGAGTACGACGGCCAGCGGCAGACCTTCGCCGGCCACAACGCCACCGCCGCGACCGGCGGCGACAACGAGTGACGCACCGGGGCGTCGGGACCACCGTCCCGGCGCCCCGTCCGCGTCCGCCCTCCCCGGCACCCCGGGGACCAGCACAGAGAGAAGCAGTCCCGTGGCCCGCATCTACCTGACGTCCTCCGAGGGCGAGACCGGCAAGTCGACCGTCGCGCTCGGGCTCGTCGACCTCCTCACCCGCACCGTGCAGCGGGTCGGGGTCTTCCGCCCCGTCGCGCGCTCGACGGACACGCGCGACTACGTCCTCGAGCTCCTGCTCGCGCACGACGGCGTCGACCTCGCGTACGACGACTGCGTCGGCGTGACGTACGAGCAGGTGCACGCGGACCCCGAGGCGGCGCTCGCCGAGATCGTCCAGCGCTACCACGCGGTCGAGCGGCAGTGCGACGCGGTCGTCATCGTGGGCACCGACTACACCGACGTCGCGGGCCCGACCGAGCTCGCGTACAACGCGCGCATCGCCGCGAACCTCGGCGCCCCGGTCCTGCTCGTCGTGAGCGGCTACGGCCGCACGCCCGAGGCGGTCCGGCAGGCCGCCGAGGTCTCGCTGTCCGAGCTCGAGGCGAACCACGCGCACGCCATCGCGGTCGTCGCGAACCGCTGCGACCCGGGCGCGCTCGACGCCGTCCGCGTCGCCCTCGGCTCCGAGGTGCCCGCGTGGGCGCTGCCCGAGGAGCCCTTCCTGTCGGCGCCGACGGTCCGCCAGCTCATGGAGGCCGTGGGCGGGCACCTCACGGTCGGCGACGAGGAGCTGCTCTCGCGCGAGGTCGTGGACGTGCTGGTCGGCGCGATGTCGATCGAGCACCTGCTCGACCGGCTGCACGACGGCGTCGTCGTCATCACCCCGGGCGACCGCTCCGACATCCTGCTCGGCCTGCTCACCGCGCACGCGGCCGAGGGCTTCCCGTCGCTGTCCGGGATCATCCTCAACGGCGGCTTCTACCCGCCGCCGACCGTCGCGCGCCTCGTCGAGGGGCTCGGCGCGCGCCTGCCGATCATCCGCACCGACCTCGGGACGTTCCGCAGCGCGAGCGCCGCCGCGCGCACCCGCGGCCGGCTGAGCAGCGACTCGCAGCGCAAGGTCGACCTGGCGCTCGCGCTGTTCGAGAAGCACGTCGACGGCACCGCGCTCCTCGCGGCGCTCGAGGTCCCGCGCATCGAGGTCGTCACGCCGCTCATGTTCGAGTACGAGCTGCTCGACCGGGCCCGCTCCTCGCGCCAGAAGATCGTGCTCCCCGAGGGCAACGACGACCGCATCCTGCGCGCCGCGTCGACCCTGCTCCAGCGCGGCGTCGCGGACATCACGCTGCTGGGCGACGAGACGGCGATCCGGGCCCGCGGCGTCGAGCTCGGGCTGCGGCTCGACGACGCGCACGTCGTGGACCCCGCGTCGGGCGAGCTCTTCGAGCGCTTCGCCGAGGAGTACACCGAGCTGCGCCGGCACAAGGGCATGACGCTCGACCGGGCCCGCGAGATCGTCGCGGACGTGTCGTACTTCGGCACGATGATGGTCCAGCTCGGGCTCGCGGACGGCATGGTCTCGGGCGCGCTGCACACCACGGCGCACACGATCAAGCCGTCGTTCGAGATCATCAAGACGGTCCCGGGCGTCTCGATCGTCTCGTCGGTGTTCCTCATGTGCCTCGAGGACCGGGTGCTCGTGTACGGGGACTGCGCGGTCAACCCGGACCCGACCGCCGAGCAGCTCGCGGACATCGCGATCTCCTCCGCGGCCACCGCGAGCCAGTTCGGCATCGAGCCGCGCGTCGCGATGCTGTCGTACTCGACGGGCGCGTCGGGCTCGGGCGCGGACGTCGACAAGGTCCGCCGCGCGACCGAGCTCGTGCGCGAGCGCCGCCCCGACCTGAGCGTCGAGGGCCCCATCCAGTACGACGCGGCCGTCGACGCCTCGGTCGCGCAGACCAAGATGCCCGACTCCGCGGTGGCGGGCCGGGCCACGGTGTTCGTCTTCCCCGACCTCAACACCGGCAACAACACCTACAAGGCGGTCCAGCGCTCCGCGGGAGCCGTGGCCGTCGGCCCCGTGCTGCAGGGGCTGCGCAAGCCCGTCAACGACCTCTCGCGAGGCGCGCTCGTCCAGGACATCGTCAACACCGTCGCGATCACCGCGATCCAGGCGCAGGCGCTCGACGCGCTCGGCGCGTCCGACCCGGAAGGCCTCCAGTGAGCACTCGCGTCCTCGTCATCAACTCCGGCTCGTCCTCGATCAAGTACCAGCTGATCGACGTCGAGACGCACGAGGCCCTCGCCACGGGGCTCGTCGAGCGGATCGGCCAGCCGACCGGCCGGCTCAAGCACACCGGGCCCGCGGGCACGACGACGCTCGAGCAGCCCGTCCCCGACCACGAGGCCGGCATGGCGCTGGTCCTGCAGCTGTTCGAGGAGCACGGCCCGCACCTCGTCGAGTCGGAGCTCGCGGCCGTCGGGCACCGCATCGTGCAGGGTGGCAGCGTCTTCGCCGGTCCCGCGGTGATCGACGACGCGGTCCTCCAGCAGATCGACGACCTCTCCTCGCTCGCACCGCTGCACAACCCCGCGAACGTCTCGGGCGTGAAGGCTGCGCGGCACGCGTTCCCGTCGACCCCGCACGTCGCGGTCTTCGACACCGCGTTCCACAGCACGCTCGAGCCCGCCGCGTACGAGTACGCGATCGACCGTGAGGTCGCCCGCCGGTACGCGATCCGCCGCTACGGCGCGCACGGCACCTCGCACCTGTACGTGTCCCGGCAGACGGCCGCGTTCCTCGGCAAGGACCCCGCCGACCTCAACGTCATCGTGCTGCACCTCGGTAACGGCGCCTCCGCGACCGCGGTCCGCGGCGGGCGGTCGGTCGAGACGTCGATGGGCCTGACCCCGCTCGAGGGCCTCGTCATGGGCACGCGCTCGGGCGACATCGACCCCGCGGTGCTGCTCCACCTCGCGCGCGTCGCCGGGATGTCGATCGACGAGCTCGACGACCTGCTCAACCGCCGGTCGGGGATGCTCGGGCTCGCCGGGCACACGGACATGCGCGACGTGCACGCCGCCGTCGACGCGGGCGACGAGAACGCCCGCACGGCGCTCGACGTGTACTACCACCGCCTCAAGGGCTACGTCGGCAGCTACTACGCGCACCTCGGCCGGGTCGACGCGATCGTGTTCACCGCGGGCATCGGCGAGAACGACCACCTGGTCCGGGCCGGCGCCCTCGCGGGCCTCGAGCGCCTGGGCATCGAGGTGGACCCGGAGCGCAACACCGGCCGGGTCACCGAGGACACGGTCATCTCGCCCGAGGGCGCCGAGGTCGCGGTCCTCGTCATCCCCACGAACGAGGAGCTCGAGATCGCCCGCCAGGCGGTCGAGACCATCGCGGCGGGCTGACGTCCGCACACCGGCCCGCACGGGCTGGGCGCGCGAGCCGACGGCCGCGTCCGGACCACGTCCGGTCGCGGCCGTCCGCGTCTGCGCGTCCGCCTGCGCCGGGCCCGGAACCGGGACCCGGGTCGCCGCGTCAGTCCTCGTCGCCCGCCGCCTGCTCGAACGCCGGCACGTGCCGCGGGGTCCGCGCGGCCACCTCGGGGCGGAGCCGGTCGGCGAGGAACGCCACGACGCGCTCCAGGACCGGGACGGGGTCGACCCCGACCAGGCAGTGGTCGGCGCCCGGGACGACGTCGAGCGTCACGTCGGGCGCTCCCGCGGCGACGAGGTCGTCGTGCAGCCGGCGGCTCAGTGCGGGCGGGACCGTCCGGTCGGAGTCGCCGGTCACGAGGAGGACGGGCGGGTGCGGCGCCCCCGGCTCGGCGAGCTCGGTGAACGTCTCGACCGCCCGGTGCAGCGACGCCCGCAGGCTCGTGTCGTCGTCGACGAGGTCGGCGGGCCGGCCCCCGAGCAGCCGTGCCTCCGGGGTGTCGGCCTCCTGCTCGGGCGTGAGCCCCTTGCTCGCGACCTGGGCGACGAGGTCGGTCGGCGTGTAGAGCAGGACGAGCGCCTGGACCCGGCCCCCGATGCTCCCGTAGCCCGCGAGCGCCGCGGCCCCGGCGAGGTGGCCGCCCGCGCTCTCGCCCGCGAGCGCGAACCGGTCCTGGTCGAGGCCGAGGTCCCGGCCGTGCACCCGGAGGTGGCGGACCGCGTTCGACACGTCGTCGCGCGGTCCCGGGAACCGCGCCTCGCCCGAGAGGCGGTAGTCGACCGTCGCGACCGCGAGCCCCGCGCGCACGAGCGCCGTGAACAGCCACCCTCGGGCCACCCGTCGGGCGTCGAGCGCCGGTGCCCCTCCTGCCACCCGCCGCCGTGCACCCACACCACGCACGGCCACCCGGTCGCGGGCGCCGGCCCGGCGGGCACGTGCAGGTCGAGCAGCAGCGGGCGCACGCCGCGCCAAACCGAGTACGCGACGTCGAGCCGGCTCCGGGCACCGGGCACGACCCCCTCGACGTGCGGCGGCAGCAGGTTCCGCCCGAACGTCGGCACGGCGTACGCGGAGAGGTCGACCGGGCCGCGCGCGTCCGCTGCAGCGGTCGCATCCCATCCCGCTCGCACGCTGCCCGCCGGAGCCGGTCCGCCGTCCGCCGCGCCCCCGGTCACGGCCGGCGCAGCGCCTTCATGACCCGCAGCGCGCCGGTCATCATCGAGGTCCACTGCTCGGCGTCGAGCTCGTAGACCCGCCGCAGGCCCACCCCGGGCAGCCCGGCGAACCCGTGCACGCCGCGCTGCACCGCGACGGTCTGGGTCGCGGTCGTCGCCCACAGGCCCTCCGGACCGTGCCGGTGACCCGTGCCGGACTGGCCGCGGCCGCCCTGCGGCGCACCGAGCGAGGACCACGCGGCGGCGTACCCCTCGTTGACGTTGACCGTGCCCGCGCGCACCCGGGCGGCGAGCGCGGCCCCGCGCCGGGCGCTGCGGGTCCACACGCTCGCGTTGAGGCCGAGGTCGCTGTCGTTCATCGCGGCGACGGCCTCGTCGTCGGACGCGACCCGGTACACCGACACGACCGGCCCGAACGTCTCCTCGCGGTGCACCCGGGCGTCCTCCGTGACGCCGTCGAGGATGGTCGGCTCGTAGAAGAACGGCCCGAGGTCGGTGCGGTGCACGCCACCCGCGAGCACGCGCGCGCCGTGGGTCAGCGCGTCCTCGACGTGCTCGACGACCGTCGCGAGCTGTGCGGCCGACGTGAGGGAGCCGACGTCGGCCAGGTAGTCGAGCCCGGCACCGAGCGACAGCGCGCGGGTGCGCCGGACGAACGCCGCGAGGAACTCGTCGGCGACCGCCTCGTGCACGTAGAGCCGCTCGATCGACACGCACAGCTGGCCCGTGCTCGCGAAGCACGCCCGCACGGCCCCCTCGGCGGCCGTCTCGACGTCGACGTCGTCCGCGACGTACATCGGGTTCTTGCCCCCGAGCTCGAGCGTCGCGGGGATCAGCCGCTCGGCGGCCCGCCGGGCGACGACCCGGCCGGTCGCGGTCGACCCCGTGAAGCTCACCTGGTCGACGTGCTCGACGACCGCCGCCCCGACCGTCGGCCCGTCGCCGACCACGACCTGCAGCACCCCGGGCGGCAGGCCCGCGACCTCGAGCTGCTCGGCGGCCCACAGCGCGGTGAGCGCCGTCTGCGGGTCCGGGCGCAGCACCACGGCGTTGCCCGCGACGAGCGCCGGGAGGACGTCGCTGAGCGCGAGGGTCAGCGGGAAGTTCCACGGTGCGACGACGCCCACGACGCCGAGCGGGTGGCGCAGCACGCGCGTGCCCGTGAGGCCGGGCAGGATCCCGCCGCTGCGCCGGGGCGCGAGGTACGCGCGGGCCTTGACGGCGTAGTGCCGCGCGACGAGCGCGACGTCGACGACCTCCTCGTACGCGCTCGCCCGGGACTTGCCGTTCTCGAGCTGGACCAGGTCGAGGACGTCGCTCTGGTGCGCGAGGACGAGGTCGTGCAGCCGCAGCAGCACCTCGGCGCGGCGGCGCAGCGGGAGCGCGGCCCAGGTGTGCTGCGCGCGGCGCGCGGACCGCACGGCGCGCGCGACGTCGTCCGGCGTCGAGAGCGGGACGGCGGCGATCGGGCCCCCCGTGAACGGTGCGTACGTCGTGCGGGTCTCGTGGCCCGGCGACGTCACGACGCGCGCAAGGAGCGTGCGGACGTCGTCGGGCTCGAGCACGTACGTCGCGAGCGGGTCGGTCTCGGGGTCGATCAGCTGGACGTGCTCGTCGTCGTGCGCCATCCGGCCAGGGTAACCGGGCATCCCGGGCACCGGCAGGGACCGGCCGCGCTCTCCCGGGACCGGCCGGTCCCGCGCCGGACGTGCGTCAGTGCGGCTGGTACGGCGAGACGACGACCTCGACGCGCTGCAGCTCCTTGAGGTCCGAGTAGCCCGTCGTCGCCATCGAGCGCCGCAGCGCCCCGATGAGGTTGAGGGTGCCGTCGGCGGTGTGGCCGGGGCCGAAGAGCACCTGCTGGAGCGTGCCCGACGAGCCGACGCGGACGCGCTCGCCGCGCGGGAGCTCCGGGTGGTGCGCCTCGGGTCCCCAGTGCCAGCCCTGGCCCGGCGCCTCGGTGGCCCGCGCGAGCGCCGCCCCGAGCATGACCGCGTCCGCGCCGCACGCGATCGCCTTGACGATGTCGCCCGAGCGCCCGACGCCGCCGTCGGCCATGACGTGCACGTAGCGCCCGCCCGACTCGTCGAGGTAGTCGCGCCGCGCCGCCGCGACGTCCGCGACCGCGGTGGCCATCGGCGCGTGGATGCCGAGCGAGGTCCGCGTGGTGTGTGCCGCGCCGCCGCCGAAGCCCACGAGCACGCCCGCCGCGCCCGTCCGCATGAGGTGCAGCGCCGCGGTGTACGTCGACGCGCCGCCAACGATGACCGGCACGTCGAGCTCGTAGATGAAGCGCTTGAGGTTGAGCGGCTCCGCGCGGCCCGAGACGTGCTCGGCCGAGACCGTGGTCCCGCGGATGACGAACAGGTCGACGCCGGCGTCGACCACGACCTTGGAGAACTCGCGCGTGCGCTGCGGCGAGAGCGCGCCCGCGACCGTCACGCCCGCGGCGCGGATCTCCTTGAGCCGCAGCGCGATGAGGTCGGCGTCGATCGGCGCGGCGTAGATCTCCTGCATGCGGGCCGTCGCGTCCGCGCTGTCGAGCTCGGCGATCTCCGCGAGCAGCGGCTCCGGCGACTCGTAGCGCGTCCAGATGCCCTCGAGGTCGAGCACGCCGAGCCCGCCCGCCCGGCCGAGCGCGACCGCCGTCGCGGGGCTCATGACGGAGTCCATCGGCGCGGCGACCACCGGGAGCTCGAACTGGTAGGCGTCGATCTGCCAGCTGACCGAGACCTCCTCGGGGTCGCGCGTGCGCCGCGAGGGCACCACCGCGATGTCGTCGAAGGAGTACGCGCGGCGTCCCCGCTTGCCGCGCCCGATCTCGATCTCGTTGCTCACCGGTCCAGGTTACCGGCGTGCCGTCCCGCTCCGTGTCGGTGCCCGCTGGCACTGTGGGCGCGAGCCGCCGCGCAGGTGGGCGCGGCTCAGGTGCAGGTGGGTGGAGGTGGCCGGGTCGCGGTGCGTGGGCCGGCCGCGCGGGCTGGACGAGCAGGGCGAGCGAGGAGCACGACGATGAGCTGGACGCAGGGTCCCCTGGTGGGCTTCGACACCGAGACGACCGGCGTCGACGTCGAGCAGGACCGCATCGTCACCGCCGCCCTCGTGCGCCGCGACGCGCACGGCACCCACGTCCGGACGTGGCTCGTCGACCCGGGCGTCGAGATCCCCGCCGAGGCGGCCGCGATCCACGGCATCTCGACCGAGCACGCCCGCACGCACGGCGCAGCCCCGGCGGGCGCGCTCGAGGAGATCGCGACCGAGCTCGCCGCCGCCCTGCGCGAGGGCACGCCCGTCGTCGCCTACAACGCGTCGTTCGACCTCTGCCTGCTCGACGCCGAGCTGCGCCGCCACGGCCTGCGTCCCATGTCCGCGCGCCTCGGCCGCGCCGTCGGGCCCGTGATCGACCCGCTCGTGCTCGACCGGCACGAGGACCGCTACCGACCCGGCCGGCGCAAGCTCGTCGACCTGTGCGGGCACTACGAGGTCGTCGACCCGGGCGCGCTGCACACCGCCGACGTCGACGTCGTCGCGACCCTGGACGTGCTCGACCGGCTCGTCGGGCGGTTCCCGCACCTGCGCACCCTCGACCTCGAGACGCTGCACGAGTACCAGGTGACCGCCCACCGGGCCTGGGCCGAGAGCTTCAACGCGTGGCGCGCGGGCCGCGGGCTCGAGGGCCCGGGCGCCGAGACGACGTGGCCGACCCGTGCGACCGCCGAGGCCGTGCCGGTGTCCGTGGGCTGAGCGGCGCGGCGCGGCGCGGCGTCCACCCGTTGACCCCGGTGCACGTCCGGCGCACGGCCCGGTCCCCCTCCGGACTCCCCACCGCACGACGACGCCGGGCCGCCCGGCGAGGGGCGGCCCGGCGTCGAGGGGCGTCAGCGCGAGGAGTAGTTGGGCGCCTCGGAGATCATCTGCACGTCGTGCGGGTGGGACTCCTTGAGCCCCGCCGACGTGATGCGCACGAACTTGCCGCGCGCCTGGAGCTCGGGGACGGTCCGCGCGCCGACGTAGAACATCGACTGGTGCAGGCCGCCGACGAGCTGGTGCGAGACCGCCGCGAGCGGGCCGCGGTACGGGACCTGACCCTCGATGCCCTCGGTGATGATCTCGTCGTCGGACAGGTCGCCCTGGAAGTAGCGGTCCTTGGAGTACGAGCGGCGGTCGCCGCGCGACTGCATCGCCCCGAGCGAGGCCATGCCGCGGTAGCGCTTGAACTGCTTGCCGTTGACGAAGACGAGGTCGCCCGGGGACTCGTCGCACCCGGCGAGCAGCCCGCCGAGCATGACCGAGTCCGCACCGGCGACGAGCGCCTTGGCGATGTCGCCCGAGTACTGCAGGCCGCCGTCGCCGATCACGGGCACCCCGGCGGGCTTCGCGGCGAGCGAGGCCGCGTAGATCGCGCTGACCTGCGGCACGCCGACACCGGCGACCACGCGCGTCGTGCAGATCGAGCCCGGCCCGACGCCGACCTTGACCGCGTCGACGCCCGCGTCGACGAGCGCCTGGGCGCCCTCGCGCGTCGCGATGTTGCCGCCGATGACCTGGACGCCGCGCGTCGCGGGGTCGGACTTGATCCTGCGGACCATGTCGAGCATGAGGCGCGCGTGCCCGTTCGCGGTGTCGACGACGAGCACGTCGACCCCGGCCTCGACGAGCGTCGTGACGCGGTCCCACGCGTCGCCGAAGAACCCGACCGCGGCACCGACGACCAGCCGGCTCTCGGCGTCCTTCGTGGCGAGCGGGTACTGCTCCGACTTCACGAAGTCCTTGACGGTGATGAGCCCGCGCAGCACGCCCGCGGCGTCGACCAGCGGGAGCTTCTCGATCTTGTGCTTCGCCAGCAGGGCCGCGGCGTCGTCGCGCTCGATGCCCACGGGCGCCGTGATGAGCGGCATCTGGGTCATGACCTCGCGGACCGTGCGCGTCTCGTACTCCGAGGACGGCACGAAGCGCAGGTCGCGGTTCGTGATGATGCCGAGCAGGCGCTGCTGGTCGTCGACGACCGGCAGCCCGGAGACCCGGTACTTGCCGCACAGGGCGTCGAGCTCGGCGAGCGACGCGTCCGGCCCCACCGTGACCGGGTCGGTGACCATCCCGGACTCGGAGCGCTTGACGAGCTCGACCTGGTGGGCCTGGTCCCGGATCGAGAGGTTGCGGTGCAGGATCCCGATGCCGCCCTGGCGCGCCATCGCGATCGCCATGCGCGACTCGGTGACGGTGTCCATCGCCGCGGACAGCAGCGGGATCGCGATCGAGATCTCGCGCGTGAGGCGGGTCGTGGTGTCGACCTCGCTCGGGATGACGTCCGTCTCCCCGGGGAGGAGGAGCACGTCGTCGTAGGTGAGGCCGATGTAGCCGAACGGGTCGGCCGGCGCAGCGGATCCGGGGGTGCCAGCGTCGCTCATCCGCCGATGATACGCCGCAGGGTCCGGCGTTCCGAGGTGCCGCCCGTCACACGGACAGCTCCCTGGAACGGGTCGATGCGGGCCGCGGGCGGCGTCAGCGGATGAGCCCCCGGCGCAGCCCGATCGCGACGGCCTGCGCGCGGTCGGCCGCGCCGAGCTTGCGGAACAGGCGACGCGCGTGCGTCTTGACGGTGTCCTCGGAGAGGAACAGCTCGGCGCCGATCTGGGAGTTCGACCGGCCGTTGCTCATGCCGATGAGCACCTCGATCTCGCGCTTGGTCAGCGAGACCGTCTCGGGTGCGTGCGCCTGGGCGGGGACCTCGGTGAGCGCCTCGATGACGCCCGTCGCCGGCTCGGTGCGCGCGCCGACCGGGACGGCGGCGGGCAGGACCGGGGTCGCCAGGACGTGCGCGGCGACCGCGGACAGCTCGGCGCGCCCCACGTCGGGGGCGAGGTAGCCGCGGGCGCCGATCGCGATCGCGCGGTCGAGGGCGACCTCGTCACCGGGCGTCGCGAGCAGCACGACCGTGGTGGCGCCCGAGACCGAGCGCAGGCGGCGGATCGCCTCGATCGGCCCGACGCCACCGAGGTGCGCGTCGAGCAGCACGATGGTCGGCGGCATGCGCCGCGCGAGGGTCACCAGCTCGTCGACCGAGGCCGCGGCCCGGACGGGTGCGAGCGAGGGGACCCCGAGGGCCGTCAGGACGAGGCGCTCGCGCACCGTCGTCGAGCCGTGACAGACCACGACTCCAGCCATCAGATCCCTCCTCCTGGCCGCGGAGCATCCGTCGGCCGTCGCCTGTGTATCGACGCAGCGCTCCGCAAGGTTAGTCCACCGAACGGGTGAAAGGGCGGGCCCGGGGGCCCAAAGCTGGACAGATGTCCGTCAGGAGCTCACGGCCAGGACCTCGTGCAGCAGGCCAGGGAGAGAGCGCGACCGGTGGACCGTCCGGTCGAGCGGGACGTGCTCCGCGGCGGCGTCGTCGGGCACGTGGACGAACTGCGGGACCTGCGGGTGCGCCGCCGCGAGCGCCGCGACGACGGCGAGGTTGGGCGCGTCCTGGGTGCTGACGAGCACGACCGCCGCGGGCCGCGTCATCGTGGCGATCTCGACGAGGCGGTTCTGCTCGACGCGCCCGGCCACGATGCGCGCGTCGACCGACTGCTCCGCGAACGCGGCGGCGAGCATGTGCAGGACGAGCGGGCGCTCCTCCCCCGGCGGCGCGAGCAGCAGCACGACCCGGCGTCCGGCGACGTGGGCGTTCTGCAGGGGGGCGGTGCGCGCGCGCAGCCCCGCGAGCACGGCGGCGACGACGAGGCCGTCGGCGTCCTCACCCGCCCGGGCGAGCACGGTGCGGGACGCGATGGCGTGCCGCGCCGGCTCGACCAGCTCGGTCCACCACGCCATGACACCGCCGGGCTCCGGCGGCGCGAGCAGCCGGCGCACTCCCGCCTCGTCACCGCGCAGCGCCGCGTCGACGACCAGGGTGGGCGTCGCGGGCGCGGCGACGTCGCGACCCTCGGCCGGGGCTGCGGCGCGGGGCGCGGCGGGCGCCGGGGGCCCGTCGACGTCGGCGTGCACGTGCGACTCGCGCGCGACGCGGGCGGCCTCGGAGGGCGCGACGCCGTCGAGCGTGAGCCCGCGCATGACGAGCAGGCGCGCGACGTCCTCGGCGGTGTAGCGCCGGTGCGAGCCGGCGGAGTGCGCCGAGGGCCCCAGGTCGTAGCGCCGGTCCCAGGTCCGCAGGGTCGCCGGGGCCACCCCGAGCCGCCGGGCGACGGCGGCGACGGTCAGCGCCGGGGCCTCGCCCGCGCCGGGCGGCGAAGGGTCTGCGGACGCCGAGCCAGACCCGTCCGCGGTTGCCATGAAGCGATTGTGCCCAGGTCCTGACGCGGTCGCCAACGCGTTCCGCGAGCGAGTCGGGCACGTGACCAAGTTGGTCACGCCCGCCCCGTCCGTGAAGCGGTATCGAACAGGGGGCTTGAACAACTTCTGACGCGGTTGTAGTGTCTCGCTTCAGACGCAGCAGGTCAGGGCTTCGCGGCCCGGGTCTCTCGTCGACACAACTTCCGCCCGCGGGACCCCCGCCGGCGCACAGCTCGTCAAGGAGGACCCCATGGCTGAGATCTCGCGTTTGCCCGGACCGGTGATGGACCTGTGGGAGTGGCAGTTCGAGGGCGCCTGCCGCGACGCCGACGAGAACCTGTTCTTCCACCCGGAGGGTGAGCGCGGCTCGGCCCGCCGCCGTCGCGCCGAGGCCGCCAAGGCCATCTGCGCCACGTGCCCCGTGCTCAAGGAGTGCCGCGAGCAGTCGCTCGCCGTCCGCGAGCCGTACGGCGTCTGGGGCGGGCTGTCCGAGGACGAGCGCGCCGCGATCCTCGCCCGGCCGTCGACGCGTCAGGCCGCCGTCTGACGCACCCGCACGGCCGCCCGCCTCACCGCGGGCCCACGTCGCCGAGGCCCCTCCTGGTTCGTCCGGAGGGGCTTCGTGCATGTCCGGGCACCTTCATATGGTCCCCGGACATGTACGTCGCGAGCCACGGCCCGGCTCGCGCGCCCGGCCGGCACGGCCGTCCCGATCCGTCCGGCCCGAGCACGACGAAGCCCCTCCCGGCCAGGCCGGGAGGGGCTTCGTCACGCGGTCAGCAGAGCTGACCGGGCGTCACTTGACGACGACCGCGAGAATGTCGCGCGCCGAGAGGATGAGGTACTCCTCGCCGGAGTACTTGACCTCGGTGCCGCCGTACTTGCTGTAGATGACCTTGTCGCCCACGGCCACGTCCAGCGGGACGCGGTTGCCGTTGTCGTCGACACGACCGGGACCGACCGCCAGGACCTCGCCCTCCTGGGGCTTCTCCTTGGCGCTGTCCGGGATGACGAGACCGGACGCCGTGGTCTGCTCGGCCTCGAGGGCCTTGACGACGATGCGGTCCTCGAGCGGCTTGATGGAGACCGACACAGCGGACCTCCCCTTCGCATGTGAGTTCTTCAGTGATGTCCATGACGCACCGAGTGGCTCGCCCGTCGTCGCGGGTGCCGGGGAGCCGGCCGGTGCTGCTGGCACACTCAACCCGAGAGTGCCAGCGCGCCTCACTCTAGGAAGCGGTTAGCACTCGGTCAAGGCGAGTGCCAGACCGGCGCGGCGCGGGTCGCGTCGCCCGCGCCGAGCGGCCCGGCCGGAGCGGGCGTGGAAGGATCGCGGCATGGACGCCACCGGCCTCGCCAAGCTCCTGAGCCCGACGGGCTGGGCGCTGCTGAGCGCCCTCCCCCCCTACGACGAGCACCGCGCGATGGCGCTGTCGGAGCGCCTGCGCAAGGAGGGCATCGACGCCGAGCTCGTGGCCGCCGCGCTGACCCAGTCCCGGCTCCGCGCCAAGGCCCACGCCAAGTTCGGCGACTTCGCGGACGGCATGCTCTTCACCCCCGCGGGCCTCGAGCAGGCGACCCGGCTCGTCGTCGCCGCGCACCACGCGCGCCGGTACACCGCGGCGGGGATCACGAAGGTCGCGGACCTCACGTGCGGCGTGGGCGCCGACTCCATGGCGTTCGCCAGCATGGGACTGACCGTTCTCGCGACCGACGTCGACGAGGTCACCGCCTCGGTCGCGACCGTCAACCTGCGCCACTTCCCCGAGGCCGAAGTCCGGCACGGCGACGGGCTCGTGACCGACTTCGCCGCGGAGGGCGTCGACGGCCTGTACGCCGACCCCGCGCGGCGCACGTCGTCGGGCAGCCGGGTGTTCGACCCGAACGCCTACGCACCCTCGCTCGACGCGCTGCTCGCGCTGCGCGCCTCCGTGCCGTCGCTCGGGCTCAAGCTCGGCCCCGGCCTGCCGCACAGCGCGCTGCCCGACGACGCCGAGGCGCAGTGGGTCTCGGTCGACGGCGACGTCGTCGAGGTCGGGCTCTGGTTCGGGCCGCTCGCACCCGAGGGCCCGGGACGCAGCGCGCTCGTGCTCGGCGCCGGCGGCACGCACGTGCTCCGCAGCGGACCCGACGGCCCGCCGGTCCCCGACGTGGGGCCGGTCGGCGGCTACCTCTACGAGCCCGACGGCGCCGCGATCCGCGCGGGGCTCGTCGGCGAGGTCGCCGCCCGCGTGCACGGGCGGCTCGTGGACCGCACCATCGCCTACGTGACGTCCGACGCGCTCCACGACAGCCCCGTCGCCACGGCGTACCGGGTGCACGACACGCTGCCCTTCGGCCTCAAGCGGCTGCGCACCTACCTGCGCGAGCGCGGCGTCGGCCGGCTCACGATCAAGAAGCGCGGCACCGCGGTCGTGCCCGAGCAGCTCCGGCGGCAGCTGGACCTGCGCGGCCCGCACGAGGCGACGATCGTGCTCACGCGCGTCGCCGGGACGCAGCAGGTGCTCGTCGTCGAGCCGGTGCACGGGACCGGTGGCGGCGCCGACGCGTCCGGCGGGGACGCGACCGGCTCAGGAGAGGACCGCGCATGAGCCGCCTCGAGCTGCCGTTCGCGCGGTCGGAGCGCTCGTCCGTCGGGCTCGAGTGGGAGCTCGCGCTCGTCGACGCCGACTCCGGCGACCTGCGCCAGGTCGCCCAGACGGTGCTCGACGCCGTGCGCCCCGCGGACGGCCGCGAGCACCCGGCCATCCGCCAGGAGCTGCTGCTCAACACCGTCGAGGTCGTCTCGGGGGTGTGCCGGACCGTCGGGGAGGCGGGCGCGGACCTCGCGCGCGCGATCGAGGAGGTCCGCACGGTCACGGACCCGCTGCGCGTCGAGCTCATGTGCGCGGGCACGCACCCGTTCGCCCGCTGGGCGCAGCAGAAGGTCACCGACAAGCAGCGCTACGCGACGCTCATCGACCGCACGCAGTGGTGGGGCCGGCAGATGCTCATCTACGGCGTGCACGTCCACGTCGGCATCGAGGACCGCGCCAAGGTCCTGCCGATCTCGCGTGCGCTGCTCACGTGCTTCGCGCACCTGCAGTCGCTCTCGGCGTCGAGCCCGTTCTGGGGCGGCCGGGACACCGGCTACGCGTCGAACCGTGCGCTGATGTTCCAGCAGCTGCCGACCGCAGGGCTGCCCTTCCAGTTCGAGCGCTGGGAGCAGCTCGAGGACTACGTCGCCGACATGCTGCACACCGGCGTGATCGACCAGTTCGACGAGGTCCGCTGGGACGTGCGGCCCTCCCCGCGGTTCGGCACGATCGAGACCCGCGTGTGCGACGGCGCGTCGAACCTGCTCGAGGTCACGGCGCTGGCCGCGCTCACGCACTGCCTCGTCGAGCACTTCTCCTCGATGCTCGACCGCGGCGAGGAGCTGCCGACCATGCAGCCCTGGTTCGTCCAGGAGAACAAGTGGCGCTCGGCGCGCTACGGCATGGACGCGATCGTGATCGTGAACGCGGCGGGCGACGAGGAGCTCGTGACCGACGCGGTCGAGCGCCTGCTCGGCGAGCTCGCGCCGGTCGCGGAGCGGCTCGGCTGCACGGCGGAGCTCGACGCGGTGCGCGTCATCCTCCGGCGCGGGGCGTCGTACCAACGGCAGCGCGCCGTCGCCCGACGGCACGGCGGCGAGCTCGACGCGGTGGTCGCGGCGCTCGTCGCGGAGATGCGGGCGGGCCGGCCGCTCTGACCCACCACGCAGGCGGGCGCGGTCCTGCCGGCCTGCTACTTGGTTATGCCCACTAGTCGGTATAGCCTGGGTCCGTGCCCACAGCTCCGCGCGACCCCCAGCTGCTCAAGGGGGTGCTGCCGATCCTCGTCCTGACGCTCCTGACCGAGCACGAGTCCTACGGGTACGAGCTCGTGACCCGGCTCCAGACCGACGGCCTCACCGACATCACCACGGGGACCGTCTACCCCGTGCTGACCCGGCTCGAGCGCGACGGCCTGATCGCCTCGCGGCTCGTCGCCTCCTCCGCCGGCCCGGCCCGCAAGTACTACGTCCCCACGCCCACCGGCACCACGGAGCTCGACGACGCCGTGGCGGCGTGGCGCGGGCTCGTCACCACCGTCGACGCCGTGCTGACCCGGGCCCTGCCGGGCGCGCCGGCGCGCCACGAGGAGTCCTCATGACCACCACCGCCCCCGCCCGGCCCGGTCTGCGCGACCGCCTCCGCCGCGACTGGTACCGCCTGCGCTTCGAGCTCGCGATGCAGGACTACCCGCCGAAGGACTACCGCCGGATCGCCCGGTCGCTCGTCGCCGAGATCGACGCCGCCGCGGCGGACACCGGCATGGAGCAGGCGCTGCGCGACCTCGGCTCGCCGCGCCGCCTCGCGGCCGGGTACTACGCCGAGCTCGACCGCGAACGACCGCGGTACTGGGACGGCGGCATCGTCCTCGGCCTGGTGCTCGTCGGGGCGTGGGTCTGCCTGCTCGCCTACTGGGGCGGAGCGGTCGACACCCTGCTCGCCCAGGGCGGCGGGACCGTGACGCTCGAGTACCTCGGGGCGCCGACCACGGTCACCGCGACGGACGACGAGCTCGCGCTGGGCACGAGCCTCACGCTGCAGGGCGCCCTCGTCGTCGGCGGGCTCGCGGCCGTCGGCTTCGCGCTGGGCTCGCGGCTCTGGCGGCTCCTGCCGCGTCGCACGGCCTCGGCCGCCTGAGGCGTCGCGCCTGCATCCACCTCGGCCGGCCGACGGGTGCGACGGGCCGGGACGGGTCCGGCCGACGGCCCGTGCCCGCCGGGCTAGACCAGGACCTGCGTGAGCGGCATCGAGGAGTCGACCGCGAGGTCGAGCGACGAGGCCGGCAGCCCGCGCCGCACGACCGCCGCGCCGAGCGCCGCGATCATCGCCCCGTTGTCGGTGCAGTACCGGATCGGCGGGATGCGCAGCTCGATGCCGGCCTCGGCGCACCGCTTCGCCGCCATGTCGCGCAGCTGCGAGTTCGCCGAGAAGCCACCGCCGACCACGAGCGTCGACACGTCGTGGCGGCGGCACGCGGCGATGGTCTTCGCGGTCAGCACGTCCGCGACGGCCTCGGCGAACGACGCCGCGACGTCCTCGAGCGGGAGCGGCTGACCGGCGTCCTGCCGGGCCTCGACCCAGCGGGCCACCGCCGTCTTGAGCCCCGAGAACGAGAAGTCGTACGCGTGCGCCGCCTGGTCCTTGGGCGCGGTCAGCCCGCGCGGGAAGCGGATCGCCGTCGGGTCGCCCGCGCGCGCGAGCCGGTCGATGTGCGGACCGCCCGGGTACGGGAGCCCGAGCAGGCGGCCGACCTTGTCGAACGCCTCGCCCGCGGCGTCGTCGAGCGTCGACCCCAGCTCGGTGACGCCCGTGACGACGTCGTCGACGAGGAGCAGGCTCGAGTGCCCGCCGGAGACGACGAGCGCCATGACGCGGTCGGGGAACAGCCCGTCGACGAGCTCGTCGACGGCCGCGTGCCCGATCACGTGGTTCACGCCGTACAGCGGGACGCCCAGCCCGAGCGCGAGCGCCTTCGCCGCCGACGCCCCGAGGGTTAGGGGCCCGACGAGCCCCGGGCCCGCGGTCACCGCGACCGCGTCGACGTCGGAAAGCGCCACCCCGGCCTCACCGAGGGCGCGCTCGATCGTCGGCACCATCGCCTCGAGGTGGGCCCGCGACGCGATCTCCGGGATGATCCCGCCGAACCGCGCGTGCTCGTCCATCGAGCTCGCGACCGCGTCGACGAGCAGCTCGCTGCGGTCGTCGTGCGCACGCACGAGCGCGACCCCGGTCTCGTCGCACGACGTCTCGATCCCCAGCACGAGCGGTCCACCAGACATGCCGCCCAGGATAGGCGGCGTGCGGGGCGCTCCTGCGCGGAGGGCCGCGCGGCAGGGGCACCGGCCCGCCCGCGCCTCGGCCCGGCCGCACGTCGGCCCCGACTGCACGTCGGTCCGCCCGCCCGCACGTCGGCCCCGACTGCGCGTCGGCCCGGCCGCGCGTCGCCCGGCCCGAGCACGGCCCGCGCGTCAGCCCGGCTCGGGACCCGTCGCCGCCGGGCGGTCCGGGTCGTTCGACCACTGCGACCACGAGCCCGGGTACAGGCGCGCCTCGACGTCGATCGACGCGAGGGCCGCGACCTCGTGCGCCGCGGTGACCCCCGACCCGCAGTAGACCGCGACGTCGCCCGAGCCGGGCTGCACTCCGAGCGCCGCGAAGCGCGCACGCAGCGCCTCGGCGGGGAGGAAGCGACCGTCGGGGCCGAGGTTGCCCGCGGTCGGTGCGCTCAGCGCCGCCGGGACGTGGCCGGCGCGGGGGTCGACGGGCTCGACCTCCCCGCGGTAGCGCTCGGGTGCCCGCGCGTCGAGCAGCGTCCCGGTGCGTGCGAGCGCGGCAGCCTCGTCGGCGTCCACCGTCGGGAGCCGCCCGGCCGAGAGCGCGACGTCTCCGGGCTCCGGAACGACGTCCCCCGGCTCGAGCGCTCCCCCGGCGGCGACCCACGCGTCGAGCCCGCCGTCGAGCAGCCGCACGTCCGCCACTCCCGCCCAGCGCAGCAGCCACCAGGCGCGCGCCGCGGACATCCCGCCGACCGCGTCGTAGGCGACGACCGGTGTCGTCGCACGCACGCCCCACCGGCGGGCCGCGGCCTCGAGCACGGCGAGGTCCGGCAGGGGGTGGCGGCCGTCCTGCGGCGTCGGGGGCGCGGCCAGCTCGGTCTCGAGGTCGACGTACACGGCACCGGGGACGTGACCCGCGCGGTGCTGCTCGGCGCCGTCGGACCGCCCGAGCGCCCAGCGGACGTCGAGCACGACCGGGCGAGGGTCGCCGTCGCGCGCGAGGAGCTCGGCGAGCTCGGCGGCGGTGACGAGGACCGCGGAGCGCACCGCGGCGGCCGGGACGGGCGAGACGCCGGCCCCGTCGGGCGCACCCGCAGCCGCGGTCGCACCCCCGCCCGCACCCGCACCCGCGGCGTGCGGGACGGCGTCGGCCACGGCGTCGAGCGCGAGCCCCATCGTCCACGCGTCGACGTTCTCGGGCTGGTAGTACCCGCGCCGCCGGCCGAGCCGCTCGAAGCCGGCGCGCTCGTAGAGCCGGAGCGCCGGCTCGTTGTCGACGCGGACCTCGAGCAGCACACGCACCGCACCGAGCGCGCGCGCCCGGGCCACGAGCTCGTCGAGCAGCAGGCGCCCGATGCCCTGCCCCTGGTGGGTCGTCGCCGTGCCGATGGTCATGACCTGCGCGTCGTCGCCGTCGAACCACAGCCCCGCGTAGCCGACGACCTCCCCCCGCGGGTCGCGCGCGGCGACGTACCAGCGGTCCTCGCCCGCGAGCTCGTCCGCGAGCGACGCGAGCGACCAGGCGCCGGCCCCGAACAGCTCGCGCTCGAGCCGGGCGAGCACGGGGAGGTCCGTCGCGACGAGACGGTCGACGGTGACGCCCGGGTGCGCGACCGTCATGCCAGCGCGCGCTTGCGCTCGGCGGGCGGGACGGCGTCGGGCCGGCGCAGGTAGAGCGGCTCCGACGGCAGCAGCGTCCCGGCGGGTGCGGCTGCGAGCCGGGCGAGAGCCAGGCGTGCGAGCACCGTCGGGTCGGGGTCCGAGGGCCCGTCGGCGGCGGGCGGGAGCTCGGCGGCGTACTGCTGGGCACCGCGCCCGACGACGACCGCACCGGCCGCACGCCCCTCGGCGGCGACCGAGGCCGCGCTACCGACGGACGGGCCCGCGACGACCTCGACCAGCGCGCCTCCTGGCACTCCGGCGTCCCCGGCGGGCGTCGGGCCGGTCGCGGTGACCCGGTAGCGCGCCCAGTAGACCTCGCGGCGTCGCGCGTCGGTCGCGACGAGCACCTCGTCGCCGGCCGTGAGCCCGAGCCGGTCGGCGGCCTCGGCCGCGAGCGCGTCGAGGCTGCTCACGCCGTGCACCGGCACCCCGAGGGCGAGCGCGAGCGTCCGCGCCGTGACGAGCCCGACCCGCAGCCCGGTGTAGGGCGCCGGACCGGTGCCCGCGACGACCGCGGTGACCTGGGTCCGGTCGACGCCGGCCTCGGTCAGGACGGCCTCGATCATCGGGGCGAGGAGCTCGGCGTGGTGGCGCTGCTCAGGGGCGGACCGCGCAGCGAGCGTGCGGCCGGCCGCGTCGGTCAGCGCGACGGCGACGGACCTGGACGTGTCGAGGGCGAGAACGGGCACGGGTCCAGCATCCCATCCCCGGCCGGGTGGCTGCGGGCCGGGGTGCTCCGGCCCCACGGACGCGGCGGCCGCGCACGTCACCCGGGAGGTGCGCAGGTCACCCGGGAGGAGCGGGCGTCACCCCGGCAGCGCGACGCCGGCCCACCGCTCGCCCACGGCGGTGACCGTGATGGTCCGCACCCCCGCGGAGGGGTCGTCGTCCGACCCGGTCGCCGCGTCGCCGCGCGGTCGGCGAAGGGCGATCTCGAGCCGGTCTTGCGCGAGCGCCTCGACGAGCCCCTCACCCCACTCGACCACGGTCACGGACTCGTCGAGGCTCGCGTCGAGGTCGAGCGCGTCGACCTCGTCGAGCGAGCCGAGCCGGTACGCGTCGACGTGCACGAGGGGGGTTCCCGTCGTCGTCACCGCTCCCGCGTGCGCGCCGTCGGCCTCGTCCGCAGCCGAACGGGCCAGCGGCGGGTGCACGCGCGCGATGATGAACGTCGGCGACGCGACCTGCCCCCGCACGCCGAGCCCTGCGCCGATGCCCTGCGTGAGCGTCGTCTTCCCGGCGCCGAGGTCACCCGTGAGGATCACGAGGTCGCCCGCCCGCAGCACTCCCGCGAGCGCCCGGCCGTACGCGCGCGTCGCGTCGGCGTCGGCCAGCTCGACGACGACGCGCTGCTCGCCCGCCCCGCTCACCGGCCGGCCCGCGCGGGCTCGGTGGTCACGGGAGCGGCGGTCCCGGGAACGGCTGACGTCCGGGGTGGCGGCGGCGCGTCCCCGGCGTCGAGCATCGTCCGCTCACCCGACACGCCCGACGACGCGGGAGCGGCGGCGGTGCGCGCGGTCCCGTCCGCGGCGCCGTCCACCGCCTGCTCGCTGTCGACGTGCACGCGGGGCACCCGCGCACCGAGGCGCGTCACGATCTCATAGCTGATGGTCCCCGCGGAGCGCGCCCAGTCCTCGGCCGTGGGGCCGCCGTCCGCGCCGGTGCCGAACAGCACGACCCGGTCGCCCGGCTGCTCCCCCGCGTCCGGCCCGAGGTCGAGAACGACCTGGTCCATGCACACCCGACCGGCGATCGGCACCCGCCGACCGCCCACGAGGACGGGCGCCCCCGGGTGACCCGGGCCGCCCGACGCGTGGCGCGGGATGCCGTCGGCGTACCCGACGGGGACGACGCCGAGCACCGTGCGGGTCGACGTCGTGTAGGCGTGCGCGTACGAGACGCCCTGACCGGCGCCGACGGTCTTGACGGTCGCGAGCTGCGCCTCGAACGTCATCGCCGGGACGAGCCCGTACTCCGCGGGACCGCCGAGCTGCGGGACGGGCGAGAGCCCGTACACCGCGATCCCGGGGCGCACCAGGTCGTAGTGCACCGCGGGGCTCGTGAGCGTCGCCGCGGAGTTCGCGAGGTGGCGCACCTCGAGGTGCGCGCCGCGGGACTCCGCGAGGCGGACGGCGTCCGCGAAGACCTCGGCCTGCGCGAGCACCGTGGGGTGCGCCGGCTCGTCGGCGAACGCGAGGTGCGACCAGATGCCGACGACCTCGACCGCGCCCTCGGCCTGCGCGCGCAGCGCGGCGTCGAGGACGTCCGGGAGGTCGGCGGGGGTCAGGCCGTTGCGGCCGAGCCCCGTGTCGACCTTGAGGTGCACGCGCGCGGTGCGGCCGGTGCGGCGTGCCGCGTCGACGACCGCGTCGAGCGCCCAGGCGCCGGCGACCGAGACGTCGACGTCCGCCTCGAGCAGCGCGTCGAACGGGGCACCGGGGGCGTGCAGCCACGTCAGGAGGCGCCCGCCGACGCCGGCCGCCCGCAGCTCGAGCGCCTCGGCGGCCTGCGCGGCACCGAGCCACGTCGCTCCCCCGGCGAGCGCCGCGCGTGCGCTCGGCACCAGGCCGTGACCGTAGGCGTCGGCCTTGACCACCGCCATGACCTGCGCGCCGGGCGCGTGCTGCGCGAGCGCGCGGACGTTCCCGCGGATCGCGGCGAGGTCGACGACGGCACGGGCGGGGTAGTCGCTCACCCGGCCAGTCTCCCACCGGTGGACGACCGCTCGTGGTCACCCGGCGAGGACCCGGCGCGTCCGTGGCCGGTCCACCGGCGCCCCGGGGGCGACGCAGTCCCGGTACGCCGAGACGCGTGCGTCCGCGCGACCACCCATGTCCGGCTGGGACGCACCCCGGTCCACGGCTGGGCCGCACCCGGTCCTGTCAACGGCTGGGACGCACCACGGCCCCGTCCACGGCGTCCGGCCCGCTAGACCCGGACGACCACGTCCGCCCCCGCCCGTGTCCCGGCGACGAGCCGGGCGTTGCGTTCGTCCGGCCCGTGCGCCCACGCGCGCGCGGCGTCGGGGTCCTTGCCGAACCGCTCGTGCCGCGCGACGAGCCGTGCCAGGCGCACGTCGTCGTCCGGTTCCACGAACCACACCTCGTCGAGCAGCGCCCGCACCGGCCCGAACCCCGCGTCGTCGAGCAGCAGGTAGTTGCCCTCCGTGACGACGAGGGGCGTGGTCGCCGGGACGGCGATGGCGCCCGCGACGCCGTTGCGCAGGTCGCGCCGGTACTCGGGTGCGTACACGACGTCGTCGTCCCCGCCGCGCAGCCGGTGCAGCAGCGCGACGTAGCCCGCCGCGTCGAACGTGTCCGGCGCACCCTTGCGGTCCGCCAGCCCGAGGCGCTCGAGCTCGGTCTGCGCGAGGTGGAACCCGTCCATCGGGACGACGACGCACCGCGCGCCGAACGTCGCGGCGAGCTCCGCGGCCAGCGTCGACTTGCCCGCGCCCGGCGCGCCCGCGATCCCGAGCAGCTGCCGCCCGCCGCGTGCGAGCAGCGCCCGCACGCGGTCCGCGAGCGCCTCGGTGAGGATCACGACGCGAGCAGCTCGGCGACGGTCCGGGGCAGCGCCTCCGCGACCGCGAGCGCCCCGACCGGGCCCCCGGGGTTCGCGACGTGCGCCGCGCGCCCGTGCACGAGAGTCGCGCACGCCGCGAGCGCCGCGACGAGCGACGGCTCGCCCGCCAGGTCCTGGGCCCGGCCGGCGAGCAGCGCGCCGAGCACCCCGGCGAGGACGTCGCCCGCACCGGCGGTCGCGAGCCACGCGGGACCGTCGGCCTGCGCGTACACGGCGTCGTCCGGCCCGACGACGAGCGTCGTGGCCCCCTTGAGCAGGACCGTCGCCCGCGTGAGCTCGCGGGCGCGCCTCGCCCAGCGCAGCGGCTCCGCCTCGACCTGCGCGCGGTCGACGTCCTCGCCGCGCGCGCTCAGCAGCGTCGCGAGCTCCCCCGCGTGCGGGGTCAGCACGACCCACGGGGCGAGCCGCTCGGGCAGGAGGGTCAGCGCGCCCGCGTCGACGACGGCGGGCAGCTCCTGGGCCAGCACGCCCGCGAGCGCGCCGTGCACCCGCTCGGCCTGTGCCGAGTCGGTCGGGTCGACCCCCGGGCCGAGCACCCACGCCTGGACGCGTCCGTCCCCGGCGACGACCTCGGGCCGGTGCGAGACGACGGCCGCGGTGACGCCCGGCGAGCCGAGGTAGCGGACCATGCCGACCCCGGCGTGCACCGCGGCGGAGACGGTCAGCACCGCGGCGCCCGGGTACGCGGGCGTCCCGGCGACGACGCCGACGACGCCGCGCGTGTACTTGTGCGCGCCGTGGCCGGGCACGGGCCACAGCGCGGCCGCGTCACGGGCCTCGAGGCGCGCGACGGCGGGCCGGGCGTCGCCCAGGGCCAGGCCGATGTCCACCGCCTCGACGCGTCCGGCGTACGCGCACGCCGGCGGCACGAGCAGCGCGGGCTTCGGGGCCCCGAACGTCACCGTCACGTCGGCGCGCAGCACCCCGCCTGGCTCGTGGGCCGGGGCGTGCCCGGACCCGTTCGACGACCCCGGACGCGGCACGTCGCCGTCGTCCACCCCGACGCCGCTCGGGACGTCGACGGCCACGACGCACGGGCCGTCGCCGCGCCCGTGCGCGCGCTCGTCCGTCACGAGCTCGCCGAGCAGCGCGAGCACCTCAGCCCCCGGTCCCCGCACCGCGCCCCGCCCGGCGGTCGCGCCGATGCCGAGCACGCCGTCGAGCACGACGTCGGCCGTGAACGCCTCGGCGATCGCGTCGCCCGGCCACACCCGTACCCCGGGACCCCCGTCGGCGACGCTCACGACGCTGCCACCCGCGGACCGGAGCGCCGCCAGCCCGCCCTCGTGCAGCCGCTCGGACGTCGCGACCGCGAGCACGGTGACCCCGCGCCGGGCCAGGAGCGCACCCGCGTGCAGGGCGTCTCCGCCGTTGTTCCCGCCGCCGGCGAGCACCACGACCCGGCTCCCCGCCACGCGCCCGCGCCGCGCACGCAGCTCCCGGACGACCACCCCGGCGAGCGCGAACGCCGCCCGGTCCATCAGCGGGACACCCGCGGCGAGCAGCGGCTCCTCGGCGGCGCGGACGTCCACGGCGGTGTAGGCGACGATCACGCGCCCATCTTGGCGGAGTCGGGGGCGCCTGCGCTCGGCGGCCCGCGGCGGCGGGGTGCGGCGGCGGGGTGCGGGGCACGAGAGGCAGGATGCGCGAGCGTCGGGAGGCCGGACGCGCGAGCGGCGGGAGGCAGGTCGCCCGAGAGCCGGGAGGCCGGACGCCCGAGGGGCGGACACCGCAGCCTCTCGACGGGCGCGGAGCGGGCCCGGCGGTAGGTTCTGGTTCCATGCGCTTCGGACTCTTCATCCCCCAGGGCTGGCGGCAGGACCTCACCGGGATCGCCACGGCCGACCACTGGAACGTCATGAACGGGCTCGCCCAGCACGCCGACACCGGCGACGTCTGGGAGTCCATCTGGGTCTACGACCACTTCCACGCCGTCCCGGAGCCCAACGGCGAGGCGACGCACGAGGCGTGGAGCCTCATCAACGCGTACGCCGCGAGCACGCGCCGCGTCCGCCTCGGCCAGATGTGCACGTGCATGGCGTACCGCAACCCCGCGTACCTCGCGAAGGTCGCCGCGACGGCGGACGTCATCAGCGGCGGCCGCGTCGAGATGGGCATCGGCGCCGGCTGGTACGAGCACGAGTGGCGCGCGTACGGCTACGGCTTCCCGCGCGCCGGGGAGCGCCTCGCGATGCTCGACGAGGGCGTGCAGATCTTCAAGCAGCTCTGGACGAACGGCACCGCGACGCTCGACGGCAAGCACTACCAGGTCGACGGCGCGCAGCTCTCGCCGCTGCCGCTGCAGACCGACGGCCCGCCGCTGTGGATCGCGGGCGGCGGAGAGCAGAAGACGCTGCGCATCGCCGCGGAGCACGCGCAGTACACGAACTTCGACGGGACGCCCGAGACGTTCACGCACAAGTCCGAGGTGCTGCGGGGGCACTGCGAGGCGATCGGGCGACCGTTCGAGGAGATCACGCGCTCGGCCAACTACAACGTCGTCATCGGCGCGACCGAGGCCGAGGTGGACGACCGCATCGCGTGGGCCGAGGAGCACTACGCGCTCACGGTCCCGAACAAGGCCCCGGAGCTCGCCCAGCAGCTGCGGCACGGCCCGCTCGTCGGGACGCCCGAGCAGATCGTCGACAAGCTCCGCGAGCTCGAGGGCCTCGGGATGACGTACGCGATCACGTACTTCGCCGAGGCCGCGTACGACCGCTCGGGCATCGAGCTGTTCGAGCGCGAGGTCGTCCCGGCGCTGCGCTGACCGGCGCCCCCGACCCGCACCGCTCGGCCGGGCCGCTCTCCTGCGGGAGGGCGGCCCGCGTCGTGCCGGGGCTGAGCTGCGCCCCTGGCCGGCGGCGCCCCGGGGCAGGACCGGGTCACGGCCCCGTGCTCGGACCGTCGCCCGCGGTCAGGCCGGGTCGCGCTCCGCGACCACGACCGCCGACGCGATCCCCGCGTCGTGCGAGATCGACAGGTGGAAGCGCGCGACGCCGAGCTCGTCGGCGCGGGCCGCGACCGTCCCGACCACCTCGACGACCGGCTGCTGGCCGGGCACGCGCCGCACCGTCGCGTCCTGCCAGCTCATCCCCGCGGGCGCCCCGAGCGACTTGGCGATCGCCTCCTTGGCGGCGAACCGGGCGGCGAGCGACGCGGGCGGCAGGTGGCGCTCGTCGGGCGTGAAGAGCCGTTCGAGCAGGCCCGGGGCGCGCTCGAGCGTCGCGACGAACCGCGCGACGTCCACGACGTCGATCCCGACGCCGACGATCACCGGGCGACCTGCGCAGCCGGAGCCGGCCGGTCGACCCGCGCGGGGCCCGCGAGCGGGGCGGCACGGACCGCCGGCACCCGCCCGCGGCCCGCGCTCACTCGACCGTGACCGACTTCGCGAGGTTGCGCGGCTGGTCGACGTCGAGGCCGCGCGCGGTCGCGAGCTCGCACGCGAAGATCTGCAGCGGCACGACCGCCAGCAGCGGCGCGAGCAGCACGGGCGACTGCGGCACGTAGAACACCTCGTCCGCGAACGGCCGGACGTCCTCGTCGCCGTCCTCGGCGACCACGAGCGTGCGGGCGCCGCGCGCGCGGATCTCCTGGATGTTCGAGACGACCTTCGAGTGCAGCGAGTCCCGCCCGCGCGGCGACGGCACGATCACGAAGACGGGCTGACCCGGCTCGATCAGAGCGATCGGACCGTGCTTGAGCTCGCCCGCAGCGAAGCCCTCGGCATGGATGTACGCGAGCTCCTTGAGCTTGAGCGCGCCCTCGAGGGCGACGGGGAACCCGACGTGCCGGCCGAGGAACAGCACCGAGGACGTGTCCGACATCCAGCGGGCGATCTCCCGGACCCGGTCGGCGCGGTCGAGCACCTGCTGGATCTTGTCGGGCATCTGGCGCAGGTCCTCGAAGATCTCCGCGATCTCGTCGGGGAACTTGTTGCCGCGCAGCTGCGCGAGGTAGAGCCCGAGCAGGTACGCCGCCGTGATCTGCGACAGGAAGGCCTTGGTCGAGGCGACCGCGATCTCCGGCCCGGCGTGCGTGTAGAGCACCGCGTCGGACTCGCGCGGGATCGTCGAGCCGTGCGTGTTCACGATCGCGACCACCTTGGCGCCCTGCTCGCGCGCGTGCCGGACCGCCATGAGCGTGTCCATCGTCTCGCCCGACTGCGAGATCGCGACGACGAGGGTCTTCTCGTTGACGACGGGGTCGCGGTACCGGAACTCGTGCGCGAGCTCGACCTCGACCGGGATGCGGCACCAGTGCTCGATCGCGTACTTGGCGACGTGCCCGGCGTACGCGGCGGTGCCGCACGCGATCACGACGATCTTGTCGACCGACCGCAGCACCGACTCGTCGATGCGCAGGTCGTCGAGCACGAGCCGGCCCTGGAGGTCGGTCCGGCCGAGGAGCGTGTCCGCGACGGCCTGGGGCTGGTCGTGGATCTCCTTGTCCATGAACGAGCGGAAGCCACCCTTCTCGGCGGCGGCGGCGTCCCAGTCGACGGTGTAGCGACGGCCCTGTGCGGGGCGCCCGTCGAAGTCGGTGACCTCGACGGACGTCGAGGTGATCGTCACGACCTGGTCCTGCCCGAGCTCGAGCGCCTCCTTGGTGTGCGCGATGAACGCCGCGACGTCGGACCCGAGGAAGTTCTCGCCGTCGCCGAGACCCACGACGAGCGGGGAGTCGTGCCGCGCCCCCACGACGACGTCGGGGAGGTCGGCGTGCACCGCGAGGAGCGTGAAGGTGCCGTGCAGGCGGCGGACGACGGTCGTCAGCGCCGCGGTGAGGTCGGGCGTCTGCTCGAACTGCCGCGCGACGAGGTGCGCGACGACCTCGGTGTCGGTCTCCGACTCGAACACCACCCCGGCGGCGAGCAGCTCCGCCTTGAGCGCGACGTAGTTCTCGACGATGCCGTTGTGGATGAGCGCGAGCTTGCCCACGACGTGCGGGTGCGCGTTCACGTCGTTCGGCGCGCCGTGCGTGGCCCAGCGGGTGTGGCCGATCGCAGCGGTCGACGCGCACAGCGGCTCCGCGTCGAGCACCTCGATGAGGTTCGCGAGCTTGCCCGCCTTCTTCGCGCTCGTCAGCGTGCCGTCCCCGCACGTGAGGGCGACACCTGCCGAGTCGTAGCCCCGGTACTCGAGGCGCCGCAGCCCCTCGAGCACGACGTCGAGCGGACGGCCGCTCGGATCCTGGCTGCCGACGTATCCCACGATTCCGCACATGGGGGGGAGTCTACGGGCGCGCACGCGGGACTCACGGTGATCTGCGGCACGTCCGGCGGGCGGCTCCGTCCGCCGTGCTCGCACGTGCCGGGCGGCACGGCCCCGTCCGGCAGAATGCTCTTCGTGGCCCCCTCCGCCCTCGCGCCGTCGTCCCCGTACGTCGACCTCGACCGGTCCGCGTGGGCACGGCTGAGCGAGTCCACCCCGCTGCCGCTCACGGACGCCGACGTCACGCGCCTGCGCGGGCTCGGCGACCCGATCGACCTCGCCGAGGTGGACGCGGTCTACCGTCCCCTCTCCCGGCTGCTCGACCTGTACGTCGGCGCGACGCGCGGCCTGCACGAGGCCTCGAGCACGTTCCTGCGCGAGGACACCGGCAGCACGCCGTACGTCATCGGCGTCGCCGGGTCCGTGGCGGTCGGCAAGTCGACGACCGCGCGGCTGCTGCGCGAGCTCATGGCCCGCTGGCCCGCGACCCCGCGCGTCGAGCTCCTCACGACCGACGGCTTCCTGTACCCGAACGCCGAGCTCGAGCGCCGCGGGCTCATGGACCGCAAGGGCTTCCCGGAGTCCTACGACCGGCGCGCGCTCGTGCGGTTCCTGACCAAGGTGAAGGCGGGCCGCCCCGAGGTCCGCGCACCGGTGTACGACCACCTGACGTACGACATCGTGCCGGGCGCCGAGGTCGTCGTGCGACGCCCGGACGTGCTCATCGTCGAGGGCCTCAACGTGCTGCAGCCGGCCCGCCCGTCGCTCGACGGCGGCGTCTCGAACCTCGCCGTGAGCGACTTCTTCGACTTCTCGATCTACGTCGACGCCCGCACCGCGGACGTCCGCCAGTGGTACGTGGACCGGTTCCTGTCGCTGCGGGCGACCGCATTCGCCCGCCCCGAGTCGTACTTCCACCGCTACGCGTCGCTCTCCGACGACCAGGCCGTGACGCGCGCCGAGGCGATCTGGGACGCGATCAACGCCCCGAACCTCGAGCGCAACATCGTGCCGACGCGCAGCCGGGCGACGCTCGTGCTCACCAAGGGCCCCGACCACGCCGTCCAGCGCGTCCGGCTCCGCAAGCTCTGAGCCCCCGGCGGGCGACCGGCGCGGCGCGGGCCCCCGGACAGCGGCCGCGACCCGGGTCAGGGCGTGGGGCCGCCCGTGACCGCCCTCACGGAGTCGGTGTCGCGGTGACCCGCGCGGCGAGCAGGTCCACCGGGAAGTGCTCCTCGCCCGTCGTGTCGAGCCGCTCGACCGCCGCCGTGAGCTGCTCGGTCGGCGCGCCGCACGAGTCCACGGGGCGCGCCGCCCGCACCGCGCGCCCGAGCGCGTCGACGAGCCACAGCTCCCACGCGGGGGACGCCGGGGCCGCGCACGCCTGGTCCGAGCGCACCGGCTCGGACGGCTGCTCCAGGGCCTCGAGCAGCGGCGCGAGGTCGCCCTCGAGCTGCCGCACGGTGACCGCGGCCCACACGCCGTCGGCGTCCGTGAGCCGCTCCCCGCTCACGCACTGCACGGCGGTGACGGGCGTGAAGGCCTCGGGGACGGCCCCCGGCTCGGGGACGTCCGGGTGCGCGGTGCCCGACGCGTCGTCGGCGCGCAGCCCCAGCGAGGCGATGACCTGCGGTGCGAGGCAGTCGGCCCGCGGTGCCGTCTCGGCCTCGGCGGGGAGCGGGTCGCCCGCACCCGCGCAGCCGGCCAGCGCCGCGCAGGCGAGCGCGCCGCCGACGAGCATGACCAGGCGCCCTCCGGGGCTCCCTCGCCCACGCCCCTCGTGTCGTCGTCGCATGCCGAATCCCCCGCTCGCCCCCTGCCGGCCCGCGCACCGAGGGAGCACCTGAGAGGTGGTCCGGTGGGCGGGAGGGACGACAGCGGTGTCGTCCCATGACCAGCGTAGGACGGACCCCGGCGGAGGGCGCCGGACGAGACCAGATCGTTAACCCGGGTGCGCGGATCGTTGCGGAGACGTGATCGGCCGCGCCGCGCGGGGGTCGGTCCCGGTCTTCACGCGCGTCTCGTGCAGCAGCGGGCCCGCCGGACCGGCGTCCGCCGCGGGGTCGTCGGCCGGGTCGGGCGCTGCGGCGAGGTCGCGCAGGATGCTCTGCTCGAGCACCGGGACGCCCGGCTGCAGCCACCGGCGCAGGACCCAGTCGATGAGCAGACCGACGACGACGCCGATCACGACACCGGCCACGACGGCGATGACGGGGTGGTCGTGCAGCCACGCCCCCGCGCCGACCCCGATGGCCGTCCCGTACACCGCCCACGTCACCGCGGCCAGCCCGGTCAGCGCGACGAAGCGGCGGCGCCGGTAGCCCAGCGCGCCCGCCGTCATGTTCACCGCGACGCGTCCCACGGGGATGTACCGCGCGGCGAGGATGAACGACGAGCCACGGTTCGCCAGCGCGTGCTCGGCCCACGCCAGCGTCGCCCGGCCGCGCCTGCCGCGCAGGAACCGGACGCGGTGCACGTCGACCCGGCTGCCGATCGCGTAGGCGATCTGGTCACCCGTGAACGCTCCCGCCGCGGCCGACGCCACGAGGAGCCACAGGTTCGGCCCGTCCCCGACCATCGCCGTCGCCGCGACGGCGATGACGACGGACTCGCTCGGGACCGGCGGGAAGAACCCGTCGATCGTCGCGAACACGTAGATCCCCAGGTAGATCCACCCGGAGCCCGCGAGCGCGAGGATCCACTCCTCCAGCACCAGTCATCAGCTCCACTAGGTCGTGGCAGCGAAGCCGCCGGCGAGGTCGTCCTCCTCACGGTAGGTCGCCGTCACCGGGCGCCGGAATGGGGGAAGCCCCCCAGACGACCCCCAGCGACCCCCAGGTGACCCCAGGGTGCGTGCCCTCCCGTTCCCCTCGATCGTGCTGGACACGGGCCTGGTGACGCGTCCGTCGAGCGGATGAGATCGCGTCCAGGACGCTACTCCGAGGGGCCGACCGAGCGACACCTGATACCCCGTCGCACGACCGAGGGCGCCCCAAGGTGCGCCGGGGAGCACCGCGCGGCACGACCTGCGGCGGCGGCGCGCTCGACCTGGGGTGGTGGCGGGAGAGGCCGCGCCCGGCGGCTCAGCGCAGCGGGAAGCCCAGCGCGCGTGCGGCCGTCTCGGGCCGCGGCTCACCCGCCCAGCGGGCGCCGAGCTCGTCGGTCCGCGCGAGCGAGCGCAGCTCGGCCCGGTCGAGGTACAGCGTCCCCCCGAGGTGGTCCGTCTCGTGCTGGACGATGCGCGCGGGCCAGCCCGTGAGCACCTCGTCGAGCGCGTTCCCCGCCTCGTCGACGCCCGTGAGGCGGACGGAACGGTGCCGTGCTACGACGGCCTGGTAGCCGACGACGCTCAGGCAGCCCTCGTAGAACGACGCGCGCTCGTCGCCGACCGCCTCGTACCGCGGGTTCACCAGGACGCGGAACGGCAGGCGGGGCCGCTCACGCACCTGCTCGACGTCGGGGTCGAGCATTCCCGGGTCCTCGACGACGGCGAGCGCGAGCGAGAGCCCGATCTGCGGTGCGGCGAGCCCGACGCCCGGGGCCGCGTGCATCGTGCGCCGCATGAGCTCGACGAGCGCGGTCAGCTCCTCCGCGTCGAGCTGACCGTCGTACGGCTCGGCCACGGCGCGGAGCACGGGGTGGCCGGCCTGGACGACGGGGACGATGCCGTCCTGCGCGTCCGCGGCGTCGAGCAGGCGGTGCACCTGCTCGCGCAGCAGGGCCCCGGCGTCGGACGGCGTGCCGCTCACAGCGCGAGCTGGGCGCGCACGACGTCCGCGAGACCGTTCGCGATGCGCTCGGCGTCGTCCTGGCTCGCGGCCTCGACCATGACCCGGACGAGCGGCTCGGTCCCCGAGGGGCGCAGCAGCACGCGCCCCGTGTCGCCGAGCTCGGTCTCCGCGGCGCGCACGGCGTCGGCGAGCACCTCGTCGGTCGACGCGCGCGTCCGGTCGACGCGCGGGACGTTGACGAGCGTCTGCGGGAGCCGCTGGACGACCGAGGCGAGCTGCTCGAGCTTCTGCCCCGTCCCGGCGACGCGCGCCGCGAGCTGGAGCGCCGTGAGCACGCCGTCACCCGTGGTCGCGTGCTGCGCGAGGATGACGTGGCCCGACTGCTCGCCGCCGAGCGCGTAGCCGCCCGCGCGCATCTCCTCGAGCACGTACCGGTCACCGACCGCGGTCTCGATCGTGCGGATGCCGGCCGCCGTCATCGCGAGCCGCAGCCCGAGGTTGCTCATCACCGTCACCACGAGGGTGTCGTCGGTCAGCGTGCCGCGCTCGCGCATCGCGACGGCCAGCGTCCCGAGGATCTGGTCGCCGTCGACCAGCGCACCCGTGTGGTCGACCGCGAGGCACCGGTCCGCGTCGCCGTCGAACGCGACACCGAGGTCCGCGCCCGACGCCACGACCGCGGCCTGGAGCTGCTCGGGGTGCGTCGAGCCGCACTTCTCGTTGATGTTGCGCCCGTCCGGGGACGCGTTGATGACGACGACGTCGGCACCGGCGGCACGCAGCGCGGCCGGGCCGACCTCGCTCGCCGCACCGTTCGCGCAGTCGACCGCGATGCGCAGGCCCGCGAGGCTCACGTCGATCGTCGAGACGAGGTGCTCGACGTAGTCGGCACCAGCCTGCCCGTTGTCCATCCGGATGCGACCCACCGCGGCACCGACGGGGCGCTCCCAGTCCTCCCGCAGGCGGGCCTCGATGGCCACCTCGAGCTCGTCGTCGAGCTTGTGGCCGCCGCGCGCGAGGAACTTGATGCCGTTGTCCGGCATCGGGTTGTGCGACGCCGAGAGCATCACGCCGAGGTCCACGTCGAGCGTCGCCGTGAGGAACGCGACGGCGGGCGTCGGCAGCACGCCGACGTTGACCACGTCGACCCCGGCGCTCGCGAGGCCGGCGGCGACCGCGGCGCTGAGGAACTCCCCGGAGGCGCGGGAGTCGCGACCGATCACGGCTCGCGGGCGGTGACCCTCGAACTCGCCCAGCGAGCCGAGCACGTGCGCGGCTGCCACGGACAGGTCGAGCGCGAGCTCGGCCGTCACGTCCCGGTTCGCGAGGCCACGGACCCCGTCGGTCCCGAACAGACCCATCAGATCACTCCTTCGTCGTGCGTCGTGCGGTGCCGGCGGGCTCGTGAGACGCCGATGGCCCCGATGGTCTGGTGACCGTCGGGGCCATCGGGCCACGGCTGAGGGATCAGCGCTTGGAGTACTGGGGCGCCTTGCGGGCCTTCTTGAGACCCGCCTTCTTGCGCTCGACGACGCGTGCGTCACGCGTCAGGAAGCCGGCCTTCTTGAGCGCCGGACGGTTCGAGTCGGCGTCGATCGCGTTCAGCGCACGGGCGATGCCGAGGCGCAGCGCGCCGGCCTGACCCGAGACGCCGCCACCCGTGATCCGCGCGACGATGTCGAAGCGGCCCTCGACGTCGACGAGCTTGAGCGGCGAGTTGACGAGCTGCTGGTGCACCTTGTTCGGGAAGTAGTCCTCGAGGGTGCGGCCGTTGATCTTCCACTGCCCGGTGCCGGGCACGAGGCGCACGCGGGCGATGGCCTCCTTGCGGCGGCCGAGGGCCTGGCCGGGAGCGGTGATGCTCTGACCGCGGCCCGTGGGCGCAGCGGTCTCGGAGGTGTAGCTGGTGGGCGTGTCGTCGCCCTCAAGGTCGATGTCGACCGTGGTCTCGGCCACTGGTGTGTCCTCGCGTCCTGTCTGGGTGGCTGGCTGCAGCAGGCTCAGGCCTGCTGAGCGACCTGGGTGATCTCGAAGGGCTTCGGCTGCTGGGCCGCGTGGGGGTGCTCCGCGCCGACGTACACCTTCAGCTTGCTCAGCTGAGCGCGCGAGAGGGAGTTCTTCGGGAGCATGCCGCGCACGGCCTTCTCGATCGCCCGCTCGGGGTGCTTGTCGAGGAGGTCGGCGTACGCGGTGGCACGCAGGCCACCCGGGTAACCGGAGTGGCGGTAGGCAAGCTTGGTCTCACGCTTGTTGCCCGTGAGGGCCACCTTGCCCGCGTTGATGACGACGACGAAGTCGCCACCGTCGACGTGCGGGGCGAAGGTCGCCTTGTGCTTGCCGCGCAGCAGCGTGGCCACGTGGGTGGCGAGGCGGCCCAGGACGACATCGGTCGCGTCGATGACGTACCAGTTCCGCTCGACGTCGCCGGGCTTCGGGGTGTACGTGCGCACGGTCTAAGCCTTCGTCTCGTGTTGCTGAATGTGTTCACGGCGTGGGACCACAGGGGGTCCCGCCGATGAGTGCTGTCGGTGGAGCATCCCTGGCCGGCGAGTGGGATCGCACCGGCACGACCGACCGTGCTGGACCCGGGCGGGAGCAGGTAGCGGCTGCTCTTCGCACATCCAGCGCAGGCGGGAGACGCACAACGACACACCAGAGTAGCCGCCGCGCGCAGGCAGGGTCAAAACGCGGGCGGCTGAACCCGCGGTGACGGCGCTCAGCGCACGCGTCGCACCCGGCCCGCGTCCCACACCGGCTCCGGGGTCTCCACGACCTCGCCGTCCGCCCCGAACGACAGGAACCGGTCGAAGCCGCGCGCGAACCACCGGTCGTGCGTCACGGCCACGACGGTCCCCTCGAACGCCTCCAGACCCGCCTCGAGCGCCTCCGCGGAGTGCAGGTCGAGGTTGTCGGTCGGCTCGTCGAGCAGCAGGAGCGTCGCGCCGCCGAGCTCGAGCAGCAGGATCTGGAACCGCGCCTGCTGGCCGCCCGAGAGCGTGTCGTAGGCCTGCTCCGCGGCCGCGACGAGCTCGTAGCGGTCGAGCGCCTTGCTCGCGGGCTCCCGGCCGAGCCCGGGCCGGTGCCCGTCGCCGCGGTGCAGGATCTCCAGGAGCGTGCGCCCCGCGAGCTCCGGGTGCGTGTGGTTCTGCGCGAACCACCCCGGCCGCACGCGCGAGCCGAGGACCGCGCGGCCGGTGTGCGCGACCGGCGCGACGCTCACGTCCCCCGCGGGCTCGTGCTCCGGGCCGGGGTCGGAGCCGCCGGTCGCGAGCAGCCGCAGGAAGTGCGACTTGCCCGAGCCGTTCGACCCGAGCACCGCGACGCGCTCCCCGAACCACACCTCGAGGTCGAACGGCTTCATCAGGCCGGTCAGCTCGAGCCCGGTCGCGACGACCGCACGCTTGGCCGTCCGGCCGCCCCGCAGCCGCACGCGCACGTTCTGCTCGCGCGCCATGACCTGCGGTGGTCCGGCCTCCTCGAACTTGCGCAGGCGCGTCTGCGCGGCCTGGTAGCGCGAGGCGAGCCCGTCGTTGAACGCCGCCTTGTTCTTGAGCGTGAACACGAGGTCCTTGAGCTTCGCGTGCTCCTCCTCCCAGCGCCGCATGAGCTCCTCGAGCCGCGAGCGCCGGTCCTCGCGCGCCTGCGGGTACGTGCGGAACGAGCCGCCGTGCACCCAGATGCCCGAGCCCGCCGCGGTCGGCTCGAGGGTCGCGACCTGCGTGGCCGTCGTCGAGAGGAGCTCGCGGTCGTGGCTGACGAACAGGACCGTCTTGGGCGACGCCGCGAGCTGCTGCTCGAGCCAGCGCTTGGTCGGGACGTCGAGGTAGTTGTCGGGCTCGTCGAGCAGCAGGACCTCCTCGGGCCCGCGCAGCAGGGCCTCGAGCACGAGCCGCTTCTGCTCCCCGCCGGACAGCGTGCGCACCTCGCGGTGCTGCGCACGGTCGAAGGGGATCGACAGCACCGAGTCGGTGACCTGGTCCCAGCCGGCCTCGGCCTCGTAGCCGCCGACGTCCGCCCAGTCGACGAGCGCCGTCGCGTACCGCATCTGCGCCGGCTCGTCGTCGACCTCCATGATGCCGAGCTCCGCGGCGGCGAGCTCGGTCGCGGCGTCCCGGACCGCCGCCGGCGCGAGCGACGCGAGCAGGTCGCGGACCGAGCGCTCGTCGTCGATCCGCCCGACCATCTGCCGCATCACGCCGAGTCCCCCGCTGCGCGCGACCGCTCCCCCGTGCGGCGCCTCGTCGCCGGCGACGATCCGCAGCAGCGTCGTCTTGCCGGCACCGTTCGGCCCGACGAGCGCGACCTTGGCCCCGTCCGCGACGCGCAGGTCGACCTCGTCGAGCAGCGGGCGGCCGTCGGGCAGGAAGTAGCTCACGGAGCTGATGTCGAGGTGTCCCACCCCACCAGTGTCCCGGGCCGCGAGCGGTGCGGGCGACCTCTTTCCCCGCGCACGCCCGCGCCGCGGCCCTCGCTGGCGGGCGCTCCCCTCGCAGGTCACGCGCCGCGGTGCCATCGTGAGTGCCATGAGTGAAGACACCCCGGCCACCAGCACCGACCCGGCCCTCGGCTCCGAGGGCGACACGAACCAGCTGCCCGGCGAGGACACGCTCGCGGAGCCCGACGACGACACGATGCTCGAGGAGGGCTACTCGCCGCCCGACCACCCGCGCCCCAACCACTTCGGGGAGACCGCGTGGGAGCAGGCGCACGGCGAGACGCTCACGCAGCGGCTCGACGAGGAGGAGCCCGAGGTCTGGGAGGAGCGGCGGCCCGGTGACCCGAACGTCGCGCCCGACGGAGCGGGTCAGCTCGTCGAGGACGACGACGCGGTCGCGGCGCACGGCACCGACGCGTTCGCGATCGAGACCGGCTCGACCGCCGGCACGGTGAGCGCCGAGGAGGCCGCGATCCACGTCGTCGACGACGAGGAGATCGTGCTCGACCAGCTCGAGACCGCCGACGCGGGCGACGAGACGTTCGAGGACGAGGACCCCCGTGTCGACACGGACCTCCTGGTCGACGACGTGTCGGCGGACGCCGACGGCGGCACCGACCGCGACGTCGTGGGCGACCTCGGCCTCACCGAGGACCCGAGCAGCACCGACGCGCCGTACCTCGCGCCCGACGACCGGGCCTGACCCGGCGGACGACGCGGCACCCCGCCTGCGAGGTGCCGCGTCGCCGTGCTGTGCGGCTCCCCCGGGTGCGCGCCGGCTCGGCCGGCGTTCCGGCTCGCGCCCAGCACCCCGTCGACCGACGCGCCCGCGCGCGGGCTCCCGGGGCGCCGTGCGCGGTCAGCCCTCGTCGGTGCAGCGCCCGCGGAGCACGTCGACGTCGTCCGCCGCACGTGTCGCACGCGTCTGCTCGGCCCGTGCGGCGAGCTCCTCGTCCGGCGGGTACGCGACCTCCTCGAGCGTGAGCCCGAGCGCCGCGACGACCGCGCTCCCCGGGTCGCGCCGCCGCCCCGCGAGGAGGTCCGCGGGCCACGTCACGTCCCGTCGCCCCTCCCCGACCGCGATGCTCGCCCCGACGAGCGCCCGGACCATGCTGTGGCAGAAGGCGTCGGCCTGGACGTGCGCGACGACGAGCCCCGCGTCGGCCCCGACCTCGGGCCGCTCCCAGCGCAGCACCTCGAGCGTGCGGATCGTCGTGGCGCCAGGCCGCGGGCGGCAGAACGCCGCGAAGTCGTGCCGCCCGAGCAGGAGGCGCGCCGCCGTGTCCATCGCGTCGACGTCGAGGCGCGCGCGGTGCCACAGGACGTGGGTGCGCCGCAACGGGTCGCGCAGCAGGGCGTCGTCGCAGACCCGGTACGTGTAGCGGCGCCGCAGCGCGGAGAAGCGCGCGTCGAAGCCCGGCGGGGCGACGCTCACCCGGTGCACGACGACGTCCTGCGGCAGGACGCCCGCGAGGCGCGTGGCGAGCGCCTCGGCCGGGGTCCGCGTCGTGCGCCCGACCACGCGCTCCCACGCTTCCGGCGCGACGTCCACGTGCGCCACCTGGCCCCGGGCGTGCACGCCCGCGTCCGTGCGACCCGCGACCGCGACGCGCGGGTTCTCGGTCCGCAGCACCCGCCCGAGCGCGTCCTCGAGCACCCCCTGGACCGTGCGCAGCCCGGGCTGACGCGCCCAGCCCGCGAAGTCGGTCCCGTCGTAGGCGAGGTCGAGACGGACACGCACGCTGCTCACGCCGGACACCGTAACGCCCCGGGGCCAGCACCTCGGCCGCGCGCCGGCACCGTCGGGGGCCGTCGGCCCCGGCGGGTCGTCCGGAGCCGGGGCATCGGGGTGGCAGCGTCGACCGCCCGCTCCGGACGCGGTCGACGTCGTGCGCCACCCCCAGGGCGGTGCTGCGGCTCGTCCTCGTCGAACGGGGGCCGCCGCCGGCTCGGACCGGTGGACCGCGCCCACGGTGGCGTTAGCGTGGACGGATGGCTGCACCCGTCGCCCCCGGCCCGAGCGGTCGCGCGTCGTTCACCCTCGCGGTCGACTGCGGCGGCGGCGGGATCAAGGCCTCGGTGCTCGACGCCGCGGGGACGCTGCACGCACCCGCGGTCCGCGTCCCGACCCCCTACCCGCTGCCGCCCGAGCGGCTCGTCGAGACCATCGCCTCGATCGCGGAGGGCCTGCCGCGCGCCGAGCGGGCGACCGTCGGGATGCCCGGCATGGTGCGGCACGGCGTCGTCGTCGCGACCCCGCACTACGTGACGCGCTCGGGCCCCCACACGCGCGTCGACCCGGCGCTCGTCGCGCTCTGGTCCGGGTGCGACATCGGTGCCCTGCTCGAGGCGCGGCTCGGCGTGCCGACGCTCGTGCTCAACGACGCCGAGGTGCACGGCGCGGGCGTCGTGTCCGGGACCGGCGTCGAGCTCGTGCTCACGCTCGGCACGGGGCTCGGCTCGGCGCTGTTCGACGGCGGCGTGCTCGCGCCGCACCTCGAGCTCTCGCACGCGCCCGTGCGCCGCGACACCACCTACGACTCCTACATCGGCCAGATCGAGCGGGCGCGGCTCGGCAACGGGCTCTGGTCTCGGCGCGTGCGCCGGGTCGTGGACGGTCTGCGGCCCGTGTTCCTGTGGGACCGGCTCTACCTCGGCGGCGGGAACGCGCGCCAGATCACCCCGCAGGTGCTCGCCCGGCTCGGGGACGACGTCGTCGTCGTGCCGAACCAGGCGGGCATCGTCGGTGGCGTGCGGGCGTGGGAGCTGCGCCGCCCGGACTGAGCTCGGGGTCGCTCAGCGTCCGAACCCTGGGCGTCCGGCGTCCGGCGCCCGGCGCCCGGCGTCCGGCGTCCCGGCGGCGTCCCCGCGTCGCTCAGCGGACCGCAGCCCTCGGCGTGCCGTCCACCGGGACGCGTCGGCCACGAGCCGATCGGGCCCGCGGCTCGCTCTCGAGCTCGTCGAGCGCCTCGAGCACGGTGCGCGTGAAGCGCTCGGGCGCGACGAGGCTCACGAGGTGCGTCGCGCGCGGCACCACGACGAGCCGCCCGTCCCGGCACGCCGCCAGGAAACGCCGCTCCTCGCCGCGGAAGTGGTCGAACCGCCCGTTGACGAGCCACACCGGGACGTCGATGCGGGCGAGGTCCTCGAGCGGGGTGCACGCCGACACCTCGCGCAGCACGTCCTCGACGACATGCAGCGCGAACCCGCCCGCGCCCGCGTCCTCGGCGGCCGACGGCGGCAGCACCCGCTCGACGAGGAGCTGGTTGAGGGCAGCACCGTGGTCCGGCAGCCGGACGATCCCGCGCGCGGCGAGCGACCACCCGGCGACGAGCGGGCGCACCGGCCGCGTCGAGCACGCCGCTGCGACGAGGCCCGCGACCTGCTCGGGGTGCGCCGCGGCGTGGGCCATCCCGATGTACCCGCCGAGCGACAGCCCGACCACGAGCGCTCGCCCGCCGACCTCGTCGACCGCCTCCCGAACCGTCTCGATCGCGCCCGCGCGCGTGAAGCGCTCGTCGAGGCGCGTGCCGTGCCCCGGGAGGTCCGGGGCGGCGACGCGCCGACCCGCCGCCTCGAGCGCCTGCACCTGCGCGCGCCACATGGTCGACGACGTCCGCAGCCCGTGCAGCAGCACCACGGGCAGCGTGCCGGGCCGTGCTCGCACCCCGCTGGTCGGCGGCACGCTCTGCACCTGGGCACCGGGCTCGCCGCCCGAGCCGGCACGGGTCTCGCGGGACGCGTCGGTCGTCATCCTCGGAGTCTCGCACCGGCCGTGCGCGGTCCGCACGCGGGTACGACGCCCGCGGGCGCGAGACGCGACCGGACGCGGAGCCGCCCGGTGCGACACCGACCCGGCGCGGAACCGGCCCCGTGCGACACGAAACCGGCGTCGAACCGGCACGGCGCGACACCAGCCCGGCGCGGAACCGGCCCCGTGCGACACGAAACCGGCGTCGAACCGGCACGGCGCGACACCATCCCGGCGCCGAACCGGCCTGGCGCGACACCGATCCGCCGCGACACCGACCGGGTACGACGAAGGCCCGGACCGGGTCTCCCCGGTCCGGGCCTCGCGTCGGTGGTGCTCAGGCCTTGTCGGCGCTGTCCTCGGCCGGAGCCTCGGTCGCCTCGGCGGCCGGGGCCTCCGTGGTCTCCTCGACGACGGCCTGGTCGGCAGCCGGCTCCTCGGCGGCGGGCGCCGCGGCGTCCTTCGTCGAGGCCTTCTTCGGGGCGGACTTCGCGGCCGTCTTCTCGGCCTCGCGCACGACAGCCTGCTTCGGCGAGAGCGGCTCGAGGACGAGCTCGATCACGGCCATCGGCGCGTTGTCGCCCTTGCGGGGGCCGATCTTGGTGATGCGCGTGTAGCCACCCTGACGCTCGGCCACGGCCGGGGCGATCTCGGTGAACAGCGTGTGCACGACCGACTTGTCCTTGACGACCGTCAGCACGCGACGGCGGGCCGCGAGGTCACCGCGCTTGGCGAACGTGACGAGCCGCTCGGCGAGAGGACGCAGGCGCTTGGCCTTCGTCTCCGTCGTCGTGATGCGCTTGTGCTCGAACAGCGCCGTGGCCAGGTTGGCCAGGATGAGCCGCTCGTGCGCCGGGCCGCCACCGAGACGAGGACCCTTGGTGGGCGTAGGCATGGTCTTTACTCCTTGAGGTCAGTGAAGGGCTGTGCGCGGGCCGGACGGGCCGCACGCCTCCCGGGGGGCGTCAGTACTGCTCGTCCTCGGTGAAGTCGCCCTCGTCGCCGTCGTAGTAGCCGGCGGCGGCGGTCGGGTCGAAGTCGAGCGGGCTGTCCTTGAGGGACAGGCCGAGCTCGGCCAGCTTCTCCTTGACCTCGGTGATGGACTTCGCGCCGAAGTTGCGGATGTCCAGGAGGTCGGCCTCGCTGCGCGCCACGAGCTCACCCACGGAGTGGATGCCCTCACGCTTGAGGCAGTTGTACGACCGGATCGTGAGCTGCAGGTCCTCGATCGGGAGCGCGAGGTCGGCGGCGAGCGCGGCGTCCGTCGGCGACGGGCCGATCTCGATGCCCTCGGCCTCGACGTTCAGCTCGCGGGCGAGACCGAACAGCTCGACCAGCGTCTTGCCCGCGGAGGCGAGGGCGTCGCGCGGCGTGATCGCGGCCTTCGTCTCGACGTCGACGATGAGCTTGTCGAAGTCCGTGCGCTGCTCGACACGCGTCGCCTCGACCTTGTACGTCACCTTGAGGACCGGCGAGTAGATCGAGTCGACCGGCACGCGGCCGATCTCGGCGTCGTACGACTTGTTCTGGTTCGCCGAGACGTACCCGCGACCGCGCTCGACCGTGAGCTCGATCTCGAGCTTGCCCTTCTCGTTGAGCGTCGCGAGGTGCAGGTCCGGGTTGTGGACCTCGACCCCGGCCGGCGGCACGATGTCGGCGGCCGTGACGACGCCGGCGCCCTGCTTGCGCAGGTACATCACGACGGGCTCGTCGTTCTCCGAGGAGACGACGAGGTTCTTGATGTTGAGGATGATCTCGGTGACGTCCTCCTTGACCCCGGGCACGGTCGTGAACTCGTGCAGCACGCCGTCGATCCGGATGGACGTGACGGCAGCACCGGGGATCGAGGAGAGCAGGGTGCGGCGGAGCGAGTTGCCGAGCGTGTAGCCGAAGCCCGGCTCGAGCGGCTCGATGGAGAACCGCGACCGGTTCTCCGAGATGACCTCTTCGGTCAGGGTGGGGCGCTGTGCGATGAGCACTTCTGGTTTCCTCTCAGCGCGCGTCCGCCATATGACGCTGCGCAGCTACTGCTGGCCGACCCGGTCTCGGTCCACCCGGTCGGTGAGTCGTGCACGGCTGAGCCGGGTCGCTGCGGGCACTCCCGCGGCGACCCGGCCCACCGGTGGATCAGACGCGGCGACGCTTCGGGGGACGGCACCCGTTGTGCGCCTGGGGCGTCACGTCCTGGATCGAGCCGACCTCGAGGCCGGTGGCCTGCAGCGAGCGGATCGCGGTCTCACGGCCGGAGCCGGGACCCTTGACGAAGACGTCGACCTTCTTCATGCCGTGCTCCTGCGCACGACGCGCGGCGGCCTCGGCAGCGAGCTGCGCGGCGAACGGCGTCGACTTGCGCGAGCCCTTGAAGCCGACCTGGCCGGACGAGGCCCAGGCGATGACGGCGCCCGACGGGTCGGTGATCGAGACGATGGTGTTGTTGAACGTGCTCTTGATGTGCGCCTGGCCGTGGGAGACGTTCTTCTTCTCCTTGCGGCGCGGCTTGCGCACGGCGGTACGGGACTTGGGAGGCATGTGGGTTCTCTTCCGGGTCTGCGGGGGTCGTGAGGTCGGGTGTCCGACGCGCGGGCCGCGGCGCTGTGCGCGCCGCCTGCCCGTCGCGGGCTACTTCCGGCCGGCCTTCTTCTTGCCGGCGACGGTGCGCTTCGGACCCTTGCGGGTGCGCGCGTTGGTCTTGGTGCGCTGACCGCGCACCGGAAGGCCACGACGGTGGCGGAGGCCCTCGTAGGACCCGATCTCGACCTTGCGGCGGATGTCCGCAGCGACCTCACGGCGAAGGTCACCCTCGAGCTTGTAGTTGCCCTCGAGGTAGTCGCGCAGCGCGACGAGCTCGGTGTCACCGAGGTCCTTCACGCGGACGTCCGGGGAGATGCCGGTCGCGGCCAGCGTCTGCTGGGCGCGGGTCCGGCCGACGCCAAAGATGTAGGTGAGCGCGATCTCGAGCCGCTTCTCGCGGGGGAGGTCGACGCCGACAAGACGTGCCATGTGCCTGGTGGCTCCTGTACTGCATCGGAGGTCTTCCGCACGGCCCTCCCGCGTTCTGCGGGCCCCGGCCTCCGACCGAGGGTTCGCCGGCGCGGTCCCGCGGACCCGGAGGTCCGTGGTGCTGCGCCGGAGTGGCTGTGCGCTTGCTGGCCCTTCCCGGGAGAACCGGGGGCGGGGGCCGGTGGTGCTGCTCGGGCCTGCCGAGCGTCAGGGCGTCAGCCCTGGCGCTGCTTGTGACGCAGGTTCTCGCAGATCACCTGGACGCGACCGTGCCGGCGGATGACCTTGCACTTGTCGCAGATCTTCTTGACGCTGGGCTTGACCTTCATTGCGTGTTCCTCCGCCGCCGTGGCGCCCGGTTGCCCGGACCGACGGCGTGATCGAGTGGCGGTTACTTGTAGCGGTAGACGATCCGGCCGCGGGACAGGTCGTACGGGCTCAGCTCAACGACCACGCGGTCCTCGGGGAGGATCCGGATGTAGTGCTGACGCATCTTCCCCGAGATGTGGGCGAGCACCTTGTGGCCGTTGGCCAGCTCCACGCGAAACATCGCGTTCGGCAGGGCCTCGACAACGCTGCCCTCGATCTCGATGACACCGTCCTTCTTTGCCATATCCTCCGCTAACTCTCTGATGGATGAGACGCACCACGTCGGCCCGCGCCCTCTGCGCCGCCCGAGCCGTGGCCCGGACAGCGAGAACCGCTCACACGCTCCGTGGTCGGGAGTGCACCGACGCGCCGGGTCCCCGAACACTGGACCCACGAGCCGGCGGACCGTTCCGTGGGGGTCGAGGACTCCCACGGAGGCGAAACCGCCGCTCTGCATGCCGGTCGAACGCCCGAAGGGGCGCACACACCCAACGGACAATCCTACGGCATCGGCGCTGCAGAAGAAACCACGGCCGGGCGGCTCCGGCGCGGTCCCCGCGTGACCTTCGGCACGGCCGCACGACGAACGGGCGGCCCGGGGAGACCCCGGACCGCCCGTCGCTCGACGTGCGGGTCAGCCCTGCTGGCGGGCCCGGCGCTGGCGTGCGACGACCAGGCCGGCACCACCGGCGACGAGCACGCCCGCGATCGCGAGCATCGGACCGACGGACGAGCCCGTCGCGGCCAGGACGCGGCCGCTCGGCGGCGTCGCGGCGAGGACCTCGGAGGTCGACGTCGGGCTCGGGGTCGGCGCTGCGGACAGCACCTGGCTCGCGCCCGGGACCGTCGGCGACGCGGACGGGCTCGAGGTCGGGGTCGCAGTCGGCACCGGTGCGACCGACGCGTCATCGGACGGGGTCGGCGTCGGGGTCGGGGTCGACGTCGGGTCCTCCGTCGGCTGGGGCGCCGGCGTGGTGACCGGCGGCACGACCGGCGGGGCGGAAGGGACGGGGGTCGGCGTCACGACGGGGGTCGCGCTCGGGCTCGGCGCGACGTCCTCGCACTCGGGGACCGCACCGATCTCGTCCTCGAGGTTCCAGTGCGCGGCCTCGTAGAGCTTGCCGGGCTGGTAGCCGCCCTTGTTCTTGTCCCACCACCCGATGTAGCTGTCGGGGTACCACGGCTGCTTGTCCGGGTCCGTGAACACGGCCGTCGTCCCGAACGCCTTGTCCTGCTGGATGCCCCACCCGGGGCCGCAGACGGGCACGGGGACCGCGGCCTGGATCTCCTCGAGCGTCAGGTCCCGGCGGTACTCCTTGCCCTCCCACGCCGCGACGAGGAACTGCTCGGTCGAGTTCTCCCAGGCGGCGTCGTTCGCCGGGTCGATCTTCTTGTAGACGTAGGCGGCCACCGAGTGCGGCTTGCCGTACGGACGGGTCGCGGACGCCGGCGCGGCGGCCGCGAACGTCGAGGCGGCGATCACCCCGGAGACCAGCGTCAGGGCCAGCGCCCGTCGCCTCGGGGCAGCACCGCGGTCGTGGGCGGAGGGACGCAGGCCGTGCAGCATGGGCAAACCAATCGGTCCGGGGGCAGGCGGCAGGGACGCGACTACCCGAGGGAGGATCGCACCGTCGACGTCCGCCACCGCGCGAGGACTCAGGGGCCGCAGCGATGGGGTCTCGGGACGGTCGATCCCGTACATAGGGGACGGTAGTCGACGAACCGGACACCTGTCCGGCTTTTGCACCGATTCTCGCGAGATCCGGCCCCGGATGGCCCAGCGGCTCGTGCACGGTCACGCGCGGGTCCGCACGCGCTCGGTGGCGACCAGCCCCGCACCGGGTCGACCGACCGGGCGCCGGGCGCCGGGCGCGACGGTTGCCCCGGGAGCGCGAGAAGCGACGGGAGGCCGGGAGCGCAGGAGTCCGGGGATCCGCCGCGTCGCGTCGGCGTCCTGGCTCAGTCGAGCGCGACGACCTCGACGCCGAGCGCGCCCAGCGGACCCGCTCCCCCGTCGCGTGCGGTCAGCACGACGATGCCGTCCTCCAGCACCGCGACCGAGTGCTCCCAATGCGCCGCACGCGAGCCGTCGACGGTCACCGCGGTCCAGTCGTCCTCGAGCGTGCGGGTGGCCTGGTCACCGCGCGTCACCATGGGCTCGATCGCGACGCACAGGCCCGGGCGCACGCGTGCACCCCGGTCCCGGCTGCGGTAGTTCAGCACCTCGGGCGGCTGGTGCATGGCGGAGCCGATCCCGTGGCCGACGAACTCCTGCACGACGCCGTAGACCGGCCCGCCGTCCGCGGCCGCGGCCTCGACGACGTCCTCGACGGCCTCGCCCACCGCAGCCAGGCGGGTGGCCGACGCGAGCGAGGCGATGCCGGCCCACATCGCGCGCTCCGTGACCGCGCTCAGCTCCTCGTCCGCCGGGTCCGCGCCCGGGAGCACCACCGTGATCGCCGAGTCGCCGTGCCAGCCGTCGACGATCGCGCCGCAGTCGATCGAGACCACGTCACCGGCACCGAGCACGCGCGGCCCCGGGATGCCGTGCACGACCTCGTCGTTCACGGAGACGCACAGCGTCGCCGGGTAGCCCTCGTAGCCGAGGAACGACGGTGTCGCACCCGCGCGCCGGATGACGTCCGCGGCGATCGCGTCGAGGTCGGCGGTCGTCATGCCCGCGCGGACCTGCGCCCGCACCGCGTCGAGAGCGTCCGCGACGACCAGTCCGGCGCGCCGCATGACCTGCACCTGCTCGCGCGTCTTGTACTCGATCCGCTCGCGGCCGAACACCGGGCTCTCCCCTGCCGGCCCGGCGTCAGCCGAGCGCGGGGGCGAGCGCGTCCGTCAGACGCGCCGTGATCTCGTCGATCTCGCCGATCCCGTCGACGCGGACCAGCAGCCCGCGCTCGCCGTACGCGGTCGTGAGCGGCGCCGTCTGCTCGGCGTAGATGTCGAGGCGGCGGGCGATGGCCTCCTCGGTGTCGTCCTCACGACCCTCGACCTGCGCGCGGTTGCGCAGCCTGGCCAGGAGCTCGTCCCGCTCGGCGGTCAGCTCGACGACCGCGTCCAGCCGGGTGCCGAGCGCGGCGAGGATCTCGTCGAGCTCGGTCACCTGGGCAGCGTTGCGGGGGTACCCGTCGAGGATGAAGCCCTCGGCGGCGTCCGGCTGCGCGAGCCGGTCACGCACCATGTCGTTGGTCACGGAGTCGGGCACGAGCTCGCCTTTGGCGGTGTACTCCTGCGCGAGGCGCCCGAGGTCGGTGCCGCCCTTGATGTTCGCGCGGAAGATGTCCCCGGTGGAGATCGCCGGGACGCCGAGACGGTCGGCGAGCCGTGCCGCCTGCGTCCCCTTGCCCGCACCCTGCGGTCCCATGATCACGAGCCGTGCTGTCAACGCAGGAACCCTTCGTAGTGCCGCTGCTGGAGCTGGGACTCGATCTGCTTGACCGTCTCGAGGCCGACGCCGACGACGATGAGGATCGAGGCTCCACCGAACGGGATGTTGGTCCCGACGCCGAGCACGATGAACGCGATCGTCGGGATGAGCGCGACCAGCGCGAGGTACACCGACCCCGGCGCGGTGATGCGCGTGATGACGTAGTCGAGGTACTCGGCCGTCGGGCGCCCGGCCCGGATGCCGGGGATGAACCCGCCGTACTTCTTCATGTTGTCCGCGACCTCGTCCGGGTTGAACGTGATCGCCGTGTAGAAGTAGCAGAAGAAGATGATCAGGACGACGTAGATCGCGAGGTGCAGCGGCGCGCCCGGGTCGGCGAGGTTGTTGCTCACCCACACGACCCACTCCTGCGTCGCGTCGCCGAACTGGGCGATGAGGCCCGGGACGGCGAGCAGCGACGACGCGAAGATGACCGGGATGATGCCCGCGATGTTGATCTTGATCGGGATGTAGGTGCTGGACCCGCCGTACATGCGCCGGCCGACCATGCGCTTGGCGTACTGCACCGGGATCCGACGCTGCGACTGCTCGACGAACACGACCAGAGCGATGACCAGGACGACGATCGCCAGCACGATCAGGAACTTGCCGAAGCCGCCGTCGCCGCCCGCGATCGACCACATGGCCGAGGGGAACGTCGCCGCGATCGACGTGAAGATGAGCAGCGACATGCCGTTGCCGATGCCGCGCTCGGAGATGAGCTCGCCGAGCCACATGATCAGGCCGGTGCCGGCCGTCATGGTCAGGACCATGAGGATGATCGTGATCGGCGTGTCGTCCGGGATGACGTCGACCGTGCAGTTCGGGAACAGCTGCCCCGTGCGCGCGATCGTGATGACCGTCGTCGACTGCAGGATCGCGAGGCCGATCGTCAGGTACCGCGTGTACTGCGTGAGCTTCGCGGTGCCCGACTGGCCCTCCTGGTGCAGCGCCTCGAAGCGCGGGATGACCACGCGCAGCAGCTGCACGATGATGCTCGCCGTGATGTACGGCATGATCCCGAGCGCGAACACCGACAGCTGGAGCAGTGCGCCGCCGCTGAACAGGTTGACCAGACCGAGCAGGTCGTTGTCCTGCGTCTGCGCGATGCAGGCGTTCACGTTGGTGTAGGAGACCCCCGGGGTGGGCAGGAACGAGCCCACCCGGAACAGCACCATGATGCCGATCGTGAAGAGCAGCTTGCGCCGCAGGTCGGGCGTCCTGAACGCCCGCACGAATGCGCTGAGCACCTGTCCTCCTGCTCCGCCGTGGCGGTGTGTCGTACGGCCGGGCCGATCCGGTCGTCTCCGATGGGCTCCCTGGCACCGCTACCACCGTGTGGCGCGACGCTGAGCAACCCCGGGCACCTTAACGGACATCCGCCAAGATGCGAGAACGGGGCCGGCAGGAGCAGTGCCCTGCCGACCCCGTCCTGCGATCAGTCCTGCGCGACGCTCCCGCCGGCAGCCAGGATCTTGTCCTTGGCCGACGACGAGTAGGCGTCCACGGCGACCGACAGCTTCACCGTCAGCTCGCCCGTGCCGAGCACCTTCACCGGGGCGCCCTTGCGGACGGCCCCCTTGGCGACGAGGTCCTCGACCGTGACGTCGCCACCGCTCGGGTACAGCGCCGAGAGCTTGTCCAGGTTCACGACCTGGTACTCGACGCGGAACGGGTTCCGGAAGCCGCGGAGCTTGGGCAGCCGCATGTGCAGCGGCATCTGCCCGCCCTCGAAGCGGTCCGGCACCTGGTAGCGAGCCTTCGTGCCCTTGGTACCACGACCGGCCGTCTTGCCCTTGGACGCCTCACCACGACCCACGCGGGTCTTGGCGGTCTTGGCACCCGGCGCCGGACGCAGGTGGTGCACGCGCAGCGTGCCGCCCGCGCCCTGCTCCTCGGCGACAGCCTTCGTCGCAGCCGGCTTCGCCGCAGCCTTGGTGGTCGCGACCTTGGGCGCCTTCGCGGCGGACTCCGTGGTCGCGGCCGTCTCGGCCGGAGCCTTCTTGGCCGCCGCCTTCTTGGCCGGGGCCTTCTTCGCCGGGGTGGTCACCTCGGCGTCGTCCGTGGCCTTCTTGTCGTCAGCCATCACTCGACCTCCTCGACAGCGACGAGGTGCGTCACCGTGGAGACCATGCCGCGGATCTCAGGACGGTCCTCCTTGACGACGACGTCGCCGATCCGCTTGAGGCCCAGGGTGCGCAGCGTGTCGCGCTGGTTCTGCCGTCCGCCGATGGCGGACTTGGTCTGGGTCACCTTGAGACGGGCCATCACGCACCCACCTTCGCAGCGATGCCCGCCGCCTGCGCCCGCAGCAGCGGGGCCGGGGCGACGTGCTCGAGCGGCAGGCCACGGCGAGCCGCCACGGCCTCGGGCTGCTCGAGGCCACGGAGGGCCGCGACCGTCGCGTGCACGATGTTGATCGCGTTCGACGAGCCGAGCGACTTGCTCAGGACGTCGTGGATGCCGGCGCACTCGAGCACGGCGCGCACCGGACCACCGGCGATCACACCGGTACCCGGCGACGCCGGACGCAGGAAGACGACACCGGCCGCGGCCTCACCCTGGATGGGGTGCGGGATCGTGCCCTGGATGCGCGGGACCTTGAAGAAGTTCTTCTTGGCCTCCTCGACACCCTTCGCGATCGCGGCGGGCACCTCCTTGGCCTTCCCGTAGCCGACGCCGACCGTGCCGTCACCGTCGCCCACCACGACCAGCGCGGTGAAGCTGAACCGGCGACCACCCTTGACGACCTTGGCCACACGGTTGATCGTCACGACGCGCTCGACGAAGGCGCTCTTCTCTGCGGCGTCGCCACGACGCCCGCCGCCGTCACGACGACCGCCGTCACGACGGTCGCCGCCGCCGGCGCCACCCTGGGGCGCGCCGCCGGTGTTGCTGCGCTGAGGAGCAGCCATCAGTGAGTCCTCTTCTTCGATGCGGAGTCGGTGGTCGTCGTCACAGGGCCAGACCGCCTTCGCGGGCCCCGTCGGCGACTGCTGCCACACGACCGTGGTACTTGTTGCCGCCGCGGTCGAAGACCACCGCGTCGATGCCGGCGGCCTTCGCGCGCTCGGCGACGAGCTCGCCGACCTTGCGCGCCTTGGCGGTCTTGTCGTCGCCCAGTGCGCGCAGGTCCGACTCGAGGGTCGACGCCGACGCGAGGGTGCGACCGACGCTGTCGTCGACGACCTGCGCCGTGATGTGCCGGGCGGACCGGGTCACGACGAGACGCGGACGGGCGGTCGAACCACTGATCTTCTTGCGGAGCCGCAGGTGACGGCGCGTACGCGCGATCGCCTTGCCCTTGCCCCTGATCCCGATGGCCATGGCTTACTTACCAGCCTTTCCGACCTTGCGGCGGACGTTCTCGCCGGCGTAGCGCACGCCCTTGCCCTTGTACGGCTCGGGCTTGCGGATCTTGCGGATGTTCGCGGCGACCTCGCCGACCTGCTGCTTGTCGATGCCGACGACCGAGAACTTCGTCGGGGACTCCACCGTGAAGGTGATGCCCTCCGGCGGTGCGACGGCGACCGGGTGGCTGAAGCCGAGTGCGAACTCGAGCCCGCCGTCCTTGGCCGCGACGCGGTAACCGGTGCCCACGATCTCGAGCTTCTTCTCGTAGCCGGTGGTCACACCGGTCACGAGGTTGGCGAGCAGCGTGCGGGTCAGGCCGTGCAGCGAGCGCGAGTTCCGCTCGTCGTTGGGACGCGTGACCACGAGCGCACCCGCGTCGTCACGTGCGACCTCGATGGGGGACGCGATCGTGTGCGCCAGGGTGCCCTTGGGGCCCTTGACCGTCACGACTGCGCCGTCGATGGTGACCTCGACGCCGGAGGGGACCGGGACGGGGACTCTGCCGATACGAGACATGGCTAGCTCCTTTCCGTCTCGGACTTACCAGACGTAGGCGAGGACTTCCCCACCCACGCCCTTCTTGGCGGCCTGCTTGTCGGTGAGGAGACCGGAGGACGTGGACAGGATCGCCACGCCGAGGCCGCCGAGCACCTTGGGCAGGTTGGTCGACTTGGCGTACACGCGCAGGCCCGGCTTGGACACGCGCTTGATGCCGGCGAGCGAGCGCTCGCGGTTCGGGCCGTACTTGAGCTCGATCACGAGGTACTTGCCCACGGGCGCGTCCTCGACCTTCCAGCCGGCGATGTAGCCCTCGGCCTGAAGGATCTCCGCGATGTGCGACTTCAGCTTCGAGAACGGCATCGAGACCGAGTCGTGGTGCGCGGAGTTCGCGTTGCGCAGACGCGTCAGGAAGTCTGCGATCGGGTCGGTCATCGTCATGGGGCGTCAGCCCTTCCTCGCCGGGGTATCTGCACGGTGGTGCGGCTAACGCCGCACCACCGGGGCACAGACCTTCGGCGTAGTGGTTTTACCAGGAGCTCTTGGTGAGCCCGGGCAGCTCGCCGCGGTGCGCCATCTCACGGACGCAGATGCGGCAGAGGCCGAACTTGCGGTACACGCTGTGCGGACGTCCGCACCGCTGGCACCGGGTGTAGCCGCGCACCTTGAACTTCGGGGTCCCGGCGGCCTTGTTGACCAGGGCGGTCTTCGCCATGTCAGTCCTCCTTGAAGGGGAAGCCGAGGTGCTTCAGCAGCGAGCGGCCCTCGTCGTCGGTCGAGGCGGTCGTCACGATCGTGATGTCCATGCCGCGCACGCGGTCGATCTTGTCCTGGTCGATCTCGTGGAACATGGACTGCTCCGTGAGACCGAACGTGTAGTTGCCGTGCCCGTCGAACTGCTTCGGCGACAGCCCGCGGAAGTCGCGGATGCGCGGGAGAGCGGTCGAGAGCAGACGGTCGAGGAACTCCCACGCCCGGTCGCCCCGCAGCGTGACGTGCGCGCCGATGGGCATGCCCTCACGCAGCTTGAACTGGGCGATGGACTTGCGAGCCTTCGTGACCTGCGGCTTCTGACCCGTGATGAGGGTCAGGTCGCGGATCGCGCCCTCGATGAGCTTGGAGTCCTTGGCGGCGTCACCGACACCCATGTTCACGACGACCTTGACGATCCGCGCGACCTGGTTGACGTTGGCGTGGCTGAACTCCTCGCGCAGCGCCGGGACGATGTCCTCGGCGTAGCGCAGCTTGAGACGCGGCTTGAGCGGCGCGTCCGGCGTGGTGGTGTCGTCGATCGCGGTCATCAGATGTCCTTACCGGAGCGCTTGGCGACGCGGACCCGGACGTTACGGGTGCGGCCGTCGCGCTCGACCTGCTCGGTGCGGTAGCCGACCCGGGTGCCCTTCTTGGTCTCCGGGTCCACCAGCATCACGTTGCTGATGTGGATGGGGGCCTCGACGGTCTCGATGCCACCCGTGCGGGTGCCGCGCGCCGACTGGCCGGCCTTCGTGTGCTTGGTCACGCGCTGCACGCCCTCGACGACGACGCGCTGCGTCTCCGTCAGGACCTCGAGCACGCGGCCCTGCTGGCCCTTGTCGCGGCCCGAGATGACGACGACGAGGTCGCCCTTCTTGATCTTCGCCATGGTCAGAGCACCTCCGGAGCCAGCGAGATGATCTTCATGAACTTCTTGTCACGCAGCTCCCGGCCCACGGGGCCGAAGATGCGCGTGCCACGAGGCTCACCGTCGTTCTTGAGGATCACGGCCGCGTTCTCGTCGAACTTGATGTACGAGCCGTCGGGACGCCGACGCTCCTTGCGCGTGCGGACGATGACCGCCTTGACGACGTCGCCCTTCTTGACGTTGCCACCCGGGATCGCGTCCTTGACCGTCGCGACGATCACGTCACCGATGCCGGCGTAGCGACGCCCGGAGCCACCGAGGACGCGGATGCACAGAATCTCCTTGGCACCCGTGTTGTCGGCGACCCGAAGTCGGGACTCCTGCTGAATCATCTACTGAACTCCTGTCGTCTGCCGGTTCTCGCGGAGCGAGCCTGGCCGAACGTGTCGTTGCCGTCGTGCACACGTCGCTCCGGCCGAGGTGTCTCGGCCGGAGCCCGTGGGCAACCTTGAGTACTGCTGGACTACTTGGCCTTCTCGAGGATCTCCACCAGGCGGAAGCGCTTGGTGGCGGAGAGCGGACGCGTCTCCATGATCAGGACGAGGTCGCCGACACCGGCGGTGCCGGCCTCGTCGTGCGCCTTGACCTTGCTCGTGCGCCGGATGACCTTGCCGTAGAGCGGGTGCTTGACCCGGTCCTCGACCTCCACCACGACGGTCTTCTCCATCTTGTCGCTCACCACGTACCCGCGGCGGACCTTGCGGTCCGCACGGGCGGCAGCGGCGACGGTGGTCTCCTCGGCAGCCGAGGAGGCCGTTGCCTTGTCGTCAGTCTTCGCGCTCATCGTGACCTCACTCGCTCGCGCTCGGGGCGGTACGGATTCCGAGCTCGCGCTCGCGCAGGATCGTGTAGATCCGGGCGATGTCGCGGCGCACGGCCTTGAGCCGCCCGTGGCTCTCGAGCTGGCCCGTCGCCGACTGGAAGCGGAGGTTGAACAGCTCCTCCTTGGCCTTCTTCAGCTCGGCGACCAGGCGCTCGTCGTCGAAGGCGTCCAGCTCGCTGGGAGCCAGGTCCTTGGTTCCGATAGCCATCAGTTACCACCCTCGCGAACCACGAAACGGGTCTTCATCGGGAGCTTGTGCTGCGCGCGGCGCATGGCCTCGCGAGCCAGCGGCTCCGGGACGCCGGCGAGCTCGAAGAGAACTCGACCCGGCTTGACGTTGGCGATCCACCACTCGGGCGAGCCCTTGCCGGAACCCATGCGGGTCTCGGCGGGCTTCTTCGTGAGCGGACGGTCCGGGTAGATGTTGATCCAGACCTTGCCGCCACGCTTGATGTGGCGGGTCATCGCGATACGAGCAGCCTCGATCTGCCGGTTCGTGACGTAGGCGGGCTCGAGAGCCTGGATGCCGTACTCACCGAACGAGATCGACGTGCCACCGGTCGCGGCGCCGGAGCGCCCCGGGTGGTGCTGCTTGCGGTGCTTCAGCCTGCGCGGGATCAGCACGGCTCAGGCCTCCGTTCCGGACTCAGGAGCAGGAGCGGCCGACTCGGTCGCTGCTGCCGGGGCCTCGGCCGCGGCCTCGGCCGGAGCCTCGGTGCGGTCGTTGCGACGCGGCGCGCCGCCACGGGCCGGGCGCTCGCCGCCACGGTCCTGACGCGGACCGCGGGCCGGCCGCGGAGCCTGGGTCGCCTGCTCGCGGGCGAACTCCTTCTCCGTCATGTCGCCCTTGTAGACCCAGACCTTGACGCCGATGCGCCCGAAGGTCGTGCGGGCCTCGAAGAAGCCGTAGTCGATGTTCGCGCGCAGCGTGTGCAGCGGCACACGACCCTCGCGGTAGAACTCCGTACGGCTCATCTCCGCGCCACCGAGGCGGCCGGAGACCTGCACCCGGATGCCCTTGGCACCCGCGCGCTGGGCGCTCTGGATGCCCTTGCGCATGGCACGGCGGAACGAGACACGGCTCGCGAGCTGCTCGGCGATGCCCTGGGCGACCAGCTGGGCCTCGATCTCGGCGTTCTTGACCTCGAGGATGTTCAGCTGGACCTGCTTGCCCGTGAGCTTCTCGAGCTCGCCGCGGATGCGGTCGGCCTCCGCGCCACGACGCCCGATGACGATGCCCGGGCGGGCGGTGTGGATGTCGACGCGGACGCGGTCACGCGTGCGCTCGATCTCGACCTTGGCGATGCCCGCGCGCTCCAGACCCGTGCTCATGAGCTTGCGGATCTGCACGTCCTCGCGGACGTAGTCGCGGTAGCGCTGCCCCGGCTTGGTGGAGTCGGCGAACCAGCGCGAACGGTGGTCTGTCGTGATGCCCAGGCGATACCCGAGCGGGTTGACCTTCTGTCCCACTATCGGGTCCTTCCCTTCGTGCTCTCGCGCTCCGCGACCACGACCGTGATGTGGCTCGTGCGCTTGAGGATCTGGCTGGCACGGCCCTGCGCCCGGGGGCGGAACCGCTTGAGGGTCGGACCCTCGTCGACGTACACCTCGGAGATGTAGAGGTCCTGCTCGTCCAGACGCTCGTTCGCGCGCTTCGCACCCTCACGGGCGTTCGCGATCGCGCTCTCGACCACCTTGAGGACGGTCTCCCCCGCGGCCTGCGGTGCGAACTTCAGCACCGCCACGGCCTCGCCGGCCTGCTTGCCACGGATGAGGTCCACGACGCGCCGGGCCTTCTGGGGCGTGACGCGGACGAACCGCGCCTTCGCCTTGGCTTCCATTGCTGTCCTGCCTTCTGTCTCTGCCGTCAAGGACGTCACCTGTCTGACCCGGGGGTCAGCGGCGACGGCCCTTCCGGTCGTCCTTCTCGTGGCCGCGGAACGTACGCGTGGGGGCGAACTCGCCGAGCTTGTGCCCGACCATCGACTCCGTGACGAACACCGGCGTGTGCTTGCGGCCGTCGTGCACCGCGAACGTGTGGCCGAGGAAGTCCGGCGTGATCATCGAACGACGGGACCAGGTCTTGATGACGGCCTTGGTCCCCTTCTCGTTCTGGACGTCGACCTTCTTCTGCAGGTGGCCGTCGACGAACGGGCCCTTCTTCAGGCTGCGTGGCATCTCAGGCTCCTATCAGCGCTTCTTGCCGGTGCGCCGGCGGCGCACGATGAGCTTGTCGCTCGGCTTGTTCGGACGGCGGGTACGACCCTCGGCCTGGCCCCAGGGGCTGACCGGGTGACGACCACCAGAGGTCTTGCCCTCACCACCACCGTGCGGGTGGTCGATCGGGTTCATCGCGACACCACGGACGGAGGGGCGCTTGCCCTTCCAGCGCATGCGGCCGGCCTTGCCCCAGTTGATGTTCGACTGCTCGGCGTTGCCCACCTCGCCGACCGTGGCGCGGCAGCGCAGGTCGACGTTGCGGATCTCGCCGGAGGGCATGCGGAGCTGCGCGTACGGACCGTCCTTGGCGACGAGCTGCACGGACGCACCAGCCGAGCGGGCGATCTTCGCGCCGCCACCGGGCTTGAGCTCGATGGCGTGGATGACCGTACCGGTCGGGATGTTGCGCAGCGGCAGGTTGTTGCCGGGCTTGATGTCCGCCGTGGCGCCGTTCTCGACGACGTCACCCTGCGACAGCTTGTTCGGCGCGATGATGTAGCGCTTCTCGCCGTCCGCGTAGTGCAGGAGCGCGATGCGCGCGGTGCGGTTGGGGTCGTACTCGATGTGCGCGACCTTGGCCGGGACGCCGTCCTTGTCGTGGCGACGGAAGTCGATGACGCGGTACGCACGCTTGTGACCGCCACCCTGGTGGCGCATGGTCACGCGACCGGTCGAGTTGCGACCACCGGTCTTGTGCAGCGGGCGAACCAGCGACTTCTCCGGCGTGGAGCGCGTGATCTCGACGAAGTCGGCGACGCTGGAGCCACGGCGGCCCGGCGTCGTCGGCTTGTACTTGCGGATTCCCATGGGGATCTGTCCTCAATCTGCTCTCAGGACGGCGTCAGCCGACCGGTCCGCCGAAGATGTCGATGGTGCCCTCGCGGAGGGTCACGATCGCGCGCTTGGTGTCCTTGCGGCGACCGATCCCGAACTTCGTCCGGCGCGCCTTGCCCTTGCGGTTGATCGTGTTCACCGAGGCGACCTTGACCGAGAAGATCTGCTCGATCGCGATCTTGATCTCGGTCTTGTTCGCGCGCGGGTCCACGATGAACGTGTACTTGCCCTCGTCGAGCAGCCCGTAGCTCTTCTCCGAGACGACCGGAGCGAGCAGGATGTCGCGGGGGTCCTTGGCGACGGCGGTCACTTCGTCTCCTCCTCAGCAGCCTCGGACTCCGTGGCCACCGCAGTTGCGCCCCGACCCTTGGCCGGGCCGGCGAGGAACGCGTCGAGCGCGCCCTGCGTGAAGACGACGTCGTCCGAGATCAGCACGTCGTAGGTGTTGAGCTGGTCCGCGACCAGCAGGTGCACCCGCTCGACGTTGCGCAGCGACTTCCAGGTGATCTCGTCCTGGCGCTCGACCACGACGAGGACGTTCTTGCGGCCCGAGAGGTTCGCGAGAACCTGCAGGGCGGACTTGGTCGACGGCGCGGCGCCCGGCGCGAAGCCGGAGACGACGTGCACGCGACCGGCGCGGGCGCGGTCCGAGAGAGCACCGCGGAGCGCCGCGGCCTTCATCTTCTTCGGGGTCCGCTGGGAGTAGTCACGCGGCTGCGGGCCGTGGACGACGCCACCACCGGCGAACTGCGGGGCGCGGGTCGAACCCTGACGGGCGCGGCCGGTGCCCTTCTGCTTGTAGGGCTTCTTGCCGCCACCACGGACCTCGCCACGAGTCTTCGTGGCGTGCGTGCCCTGGCGCGCCGCAGCGAGCTGTGCGACGACGACCTGGTGGATCAGCGGGACGTTCGTCTGGACGTCGAAGACCTCGGCGGGCAGGTCGGCGGTGCCGGCCTTCTTGCCGTCGGCGTTCAGGACGTCCACGGTGAGGGTCTCAGACATGAGCTCATGCCCCCTTCGCGGCGGAGCGCACGACGACGACGCCACCCTTGGGGCCGGGAACGGCGCCCTTGACGAGCACCAGGCCCCTCTCGGCGTCGATCGCGTGCACGGTGAGGTTCTGGGTCGTCTGACGGTCGACGCCCATGCGGCCGGCCATGCGCATGCCCTTGAAGACGCGCGACGGCGTCGAGGCGCCACCGATCGAGCCGGGCTTGCGGTGGTTGCGGTGCGAGCCGTGGGAGGCCGAGACGCCGTGGAAGCCGTGACGCTTCATGACGCCTGCGGTGCCCTTGCCCTTGGTGGTGCCGATGACGTCGACCTTCGTGCCGGCCTCGAAGGCCGCCGCGGTGATCTCCTGGCCGAGCGTGTACTCGGCGGCGTCCGGCGTGCGGATCTCGGCCACGTGCCGGCGGGGGGTGACCCCGGCCTTCTCGAAGTGGCCCTTCAGCGGCTGGCTCACCTTGCGCGGGTCGATCTGGCCGTAGGCCAGCTGGACCGCGGCGTAGCCGTCCGTGTCAGCGGAGCGGACCTGGGTCACGACGTTGGTGCCGACCTGCAGCACGGTGACGGGGACGAGACGCCCGTTGGCGTCCCAGACCTGCGTCATGCCGAGCTTGGTGCCGAGCAGCGCCGTGACGGGGCGCGCGTTCTGCTGGGTAGTCATAGAGATCAGTTCCTTCCCAGCGTCAGAGCTTGATCTCGATGTTCACGTCCGCGGGCAGGTCGAGACGCATGAGCGAGTCGACCGCCTTCGGCGTGGGATCGATGATGTCGATGAGCCGCTTGTGCGTGCGCATCTCGAAGTGCTCGCGGCTGTCCTTGTACTTGTGAGGCGACCGGATGACGCAGAAGACGTTCTTCTCCGTCGGCAGCGGCACCGGACCCACGACCGTCGCACCAGCGCGCGTCACCGTGTCGACGATCTTGCGCGCCGAGCTGTCGATGACCTCGTGGTCGTAGGACTTGAGCCGGATGCGGATCTTCTGTCCCGCCATGGCGTCGTCTACTTCTCTCTCTCGAACCGCTTCTGTCCGACCCCCGCACTCGGGCGTGTCGCTCTGCACGACATACCTTTGCGCTGCGCACCGGCCACTCAGGACCCGTGCGAGGTCGTTGGTTGCTGACTGAGCCCCGCCACCGGGTGACCCCGGGGCCTGCAGGACTCTCAACGTGTCTGCGCCCGGGCGGGTCATGCGCACCCACGGCTGGACCTCCGACGGGGCTGAACCCCGCGCAGATCCGCACACTCTCGTGTGCACAGTGGCGCGCACCCTCACCGGGCAACCTCGCTAGTGTGCCAGATCCCCCGCAGGAACTCCAATCCCTGCCGGGAGTGACCCTGCACACCCGAGGACCCACTCCCCCGGCGGACCCGCCGGGGCATGCGAAGGGCCCGGGTGCGAGCACCCGGGCCCCTCGTCAGATCACTTGATGATCTTGATGACGCGACCCGAACCGACGGTCCGGCCACCCTCACGGATGGCGAAGCCGAGGCCCTCCTCCATCGCGATCGGCTGGATCAGCTGGACCGAGATCTCGGTGTTGTCGCCGGGCATGACCATCTCGGTGCCCTCGGGCAGCGTGATGACGCCGGTGACGTCCGTCGTGCGGAAGTAGAACTGGGGGCGGTAGTTCCCGTAGAACGGGTTGTGACGGCCACCCTCGTCCTTCGCCAGGATGTAGACCTGGCCCTCGAACTCGGTGTGCGGCGTGATCGAGCCGGGCTTGACGACGACCTGGCCGCGCTCGACCTCCTCGCGCTTCGTGCCGCGGAGGAGCAGACCGACGTTCTCGCCGGCCTCGGCGTAGTCGAGCAGCTTGCGGAACATCTCGACGCCGGTGACCGTGGTCTTGATCGCCTTCTCCTTGATGCCGACGATCTCCACCTCCTCGTTCACCTTGAGCTTGCCGCGCTCCACGCGACCGGTGACGACGGTGCCACGACCGGTGATCGTGAAGACGTCCTCGATGGGCATGAGGAACGGCTTGTCGATGTCGCGGACCGGGTCCGGGACGTTCTCGTCGACGGCGTCGAGCAGGTCCTCGACGGACTTGACCCACTGCGGGTCGCCCTCGAGGGCCTTGAGGCCCGAGACGCGCACGACGGGGACGTCGTCGCCGGCGAAGCCCTGCGCGCTGAGCAGCTCGCGGACCTCGACCTCGACGAGCTCGAGGATCTCCTCGTCGTCGACCATGTCGGTCTTGTTGAGCGCGACGAGCAGGTACGGGACGCCGACCTGACGGGCGAGCAGGACGTGCTCACGCGTCTGGGCCATCGGGCCGTCGGTCGCCGCGACCACGAGGATCGCGCCGTCCATCTGCGCCGCACCCGTGATCATGTTCTTGATGTAGTCGGCGTGACCAGGAGCGTCGACGTGCGCGTAGTGGCGCTTCTCCGTCTGGTACTCGACGTGCGCGATGTTGATCGTGATACCGCGCTGCTTCTCCTCCGGCGCCTTGTCGATCTCGTCGAACGGCGTGAAGGGGTTGAGGTCGGGGTACTTGTCGTGCAGCACCTTCGAGATCGCGGCCGTCAGCGTGGTCTTGCCGTGGTCGACGTGACCGATCGTGCCGATGTTGACGTGCGGCTTGGTGCGCTCGAACTTCGCCTTGCCCACTGTGGGTCCTCCTCAGGACTCTGGTAGAGATTTCCGGATCGCTCCCGGCCATGCTGGCACGGCCGGGAGCGTTCGGTCCTACGGGTCGGGTGGTTGGTACTTCAGGTGTCGACCTGTGGGACCTACTCGCCCCGGGTCTTCTTGATGATCTCCTCGGCAACGTTACGAGGAACCTCGGCGTAGCTGTCGAACTGCATCGAGTACACGGCACGACCCTGGGTCTTGGACCGCAGGTCGCCGACGTAGCCGAACATCTCGGAGAGCGGGACCTGGGCCCGGATCACCTTGACGCCGGTCGCGTCCTCCATGGACTGGATCATGCCTCGGCGGGAGTTGATGTCGCCGATGACCTCACCCATGTAGTCCTCGGGCGTACGCACCTCGACGGCCATGACCGGCTCCAGCAGGACCGGGTCGGCCTTGCGGACGGCTTCCTTGAGGATCATCGAGCCCGCGATCTTGAACGCCATCTCCGAGGAGTCGACGTCGTGCGCAGCGCCGTCGAGCAGGATGGCCTTGACGCCGACGAGCGGGAAGCCCGCCAGGACGCCGAGCTCCATCGCGCTCTGGATGCCGGCGTCGACCGACGGGATGTACTCCCGCGGGATGCGACCACCGGTGACCTTGTTCTCGAACTCGTACAGCTCGCCCTCGGCAGGGTCCAGAGGCTCGAAGGACATCTGCACCTTGGCGTACTGGCCCGACCCACCGGTCTGCTTCTTGTGGACGTAGTCCATCTTCTCGACCGAGCGACGGATCGTCTCGCGGTACGCGACCTGCGGCTTGCCGACGTTCGCCTCGACCTTGAACTCGCGACGCATGCGGTCGACGAGGATGTCGAGGTGGAGCTCGCCCATGCCGCCGATGACGGTCTGGCCGGTCTCGTCGTCGTGGCGGACCCGGAACGTCGGGTCCTCCTCCGCGAGCTTCTGGATCGCGACGCCCAGCTTCTCCTGGTCGCCCTTCGTCTTCGGCTCGATCGCCACGTCGATGACGGGCTCGGGGAAGGTCATCGACTCGAGGACCACCGGAGCGCTCGTGTCGCACAGGGTGTCACCGGTCGTGACGTCCTTGAGGCCGATGAACGCGTAGATGTGGCCGGCCGTGGCCTCCTCGACGGGGTTCTCCTTGTTGGAGTGCATCTGGAAGAGCTTCCCGATGCGCTCCTTCTTCCCCTTGGTCGCGTTGAGCACCTGGGCGCCCTGCGAGACCTTGCCCGAGTACACGCGGACGTACGTCAGCTTCCCGAAGAACGGGTGCGAGGCGACCTTGAACGCGAGGGCCGAGAACGGCTCCGTGGCGTCGGGGTGGCGCTCGACGACGATCTCCTCGTCGCGCACGTCGTGACCCTGCACGGCAGGCACGTCGAGCGGCGTCGGGAGGTAGTCGATGACGGCGTCGAGCATGGGCTGGACGCCCTTGTTCTTGAACGCCGAGCCGCAGAGGACCGGGTAGGCCTCGCTCGCCACGGTGAGCTTGCGGATGCCCGCCTTGATCTCCGCGACCGTGAGCTCCTCGCCGCCGAGGTACTTCTCGAGCAGTGTCTCGTCGGCCTCGGCGACGGCCTCGATGAGCTCGGCGCGGTACTGCTCCGCCTTCTCCACGAGGTCGGCCGGGATCTCCTCGGTCGAGTAGGCCTCGCCGAGCGCGGTCTCGCCGCGCCACACGAGGGCCTTCTGCTCGACCAGGTCGACGACGCCGATGAAGTCGTTCTCGGAGCCGATCGGCAGCTGGATGACGAGCGGCTTGGCCTTCAGGCGGTCGACGATCGTCTTCACCGTGAAGTAGAAGTCGGCGCCGAGCTTGTCCATCTTGTTGACGAAGCAGATGCGGGGGACCTCGTACTTGTCCGCCTGCCGCCACACCGTCTCGGACTGGGGCTCGACCCCCTCCTTGCCGTCGAACACCGCGACCGCACCGTCGAGGACGCGCAGCGAGCGCTCGACCTCGACCGTGAAGTCCACGTGGCCCGGGGTGTCGATGATGTTGATCTGGTTGTTCTTCCAGTAGCAGGTCGTCGCGGCCGACGTGATCGTGATCCCGCGCTCCTGCTCCTGCTCCATCCAGTCCATCGTCGACGCGCCGTCGTGCGTCTCACCGATCTTGTAGTTGACCCCGGTGTAGAACAGGATCCGCTCGGTGGTCGTCGTCTTGCCGGCATCGATGTGCGCCATGATGCCGATGTTGCGGACCTTGTTCAGGTCCGTCAGCACGTCCAGTGCCACGTGTTCAGCCCCTTGTCGGTTGGCTCGGGTTCGCGGAAGCCGGGATTACCAGCGGTAGTGCGCGAACGCCTTGTTGGACTCGGCCATCTTGTGCATGTCCTCGCGACGCTTGACCGCGGCACCGAGGCCGTTGCTGGCGTCGAGGATCTCGTTCATGAGGCGCTCGGTCATCGTCTTCTCGCGGCGAGCGCGCGAGTAGTCGGTGAGCCAGCGCAGGGCCAGCGTCGTGGAGCGCACGGGGCGGACCTCGACGGGGACCTGGTAGGTCGCGCCACCGACGCGGCGCGAGCGGACCTCGAGCGCGGGGCGGACGTTCTCGAGCGCACGCTTGAGCACGACGACCGGGTCGCCCTGCGTCTTCTCGCGGACACCCTCGAGCGCGCCGTAGACGATCGACTCGGCGACGGACTTCTTGCCGTCGAGCAGCACCTTGTTGATGAGCTGCGTGACGACCGGCGACCCGTAGACGGGGTCGATGATGAGCGGCCGCTTCGGGGCCGGACCCTTACGAGGCATTGTCAGCCCACCTTCTTCGCGCCGTAGCGGCTGCGCGCCTGCTTGCGGTTCTTCACGCCCTGCGTGTCGAGGGCGCCACGGACGATCTTGTAGCGGACACCGGGCAGGTCCTTCACACGACCGCCGCGGACGAGCACGATCGAGTGCTCCTGCAGGTTGTGGCCGACACCGGGGATGTACGCGGTGACCTCGATCTGGCTCGAGAGCTTGACGCGCGCGACCTTGCGGAGAGCCGAGTTCGGCTTCTTCGGGGTGGTCGTGTAGACGCGGGTGCACACACCGCGGCGCTGCGGGCTGCCCTTGAGCGCGGGGGTCTTCGACTTGTTGGTCTTCGCCTGTCGGCCCTTGCGGACCAGCTGCTGGATCGTAGGCACTACGTCTCCGAGTCTGTTGGTGGAACTCTGGTCGACCGGGTCCTTGCCCGGTCCGGATGGACCGCCGGCCCGCGACGCGAACCGTGCTGCGCACGGCTCCCGCCTCGTCCCGCCGGCCCGAAGGCCTTTCCTCCTGCACCGACGAACACCGACCCCCGCACCCGGGCGTGTCGCCCTGTCCGCCCGCGGCGGTCCTCGTCGAAGCTGTCATCGACGGGGGTTCGCACGCGGAGAAGAGGTCTCCACCCGGTGCACCCGTCCACGTCCGGGGATCGAACCCCGGGGACGTCGGGCGGTGTGCACGCACGAGGGCCCGACGGCGCGGGCACGGTGTCCTACGTTACCGGCGAGTGCCGAGGACGTCAAAGGCGCCGTGCACGGCCCGAGGGGCCCCCCGGCGGACCGGGAGACCCCTCGGGTCAGGCAGCACGACTCAGCGGAACTCGCCGAAGTCGATGTCCTCGAGCGGGATCGCCTCGCCCGAGCCGAGGCCCAGGGCGGGGAAGTCGATCTCGTCGTAGCCGAAGGACGGGTACAGCTCGGCCTTCGCCTCCTCGGTGGGCTCGACCGCCACGTTGCGGTAGCGGGCGAGGCCCGTACCGGCGGGGATGAGCTTGCCGAGGATGACGTTCTCCTTGAGGCCGAGCAGCGGGTCGCTGCGGCCCGACATCGCGGCCTCGGTGAGGACGCGCGTCGTCTCCTGGAAGGAGGCCGCGGACAGCCACGAGTCCGTCGCGAGCGACGCCTTCGTGATGCCCATGAGCTCCGGACGACCCGAGGCCGGCTGACCGCCCTCGGAGACCGCACGGCGGTTGGCGTCCTCGAAGCGGCCGCGCTCGGCGAGCTCGCCCGGCAGGAGGTCCGTGTCGCCCGAGTCGAGGACCGTGATCCGGCGGAGCATCTGCCGGACGATGACCTCGATGTGCTTGTCGTGGATGTCCACGCCCTGCGAGCTGTAGACGACCTGCACCTCGTCGACCAGGTGCTTCTGCGTCGCACGCGGGCCGAGGATGCGCAGGACCTTCTTCGGGTCCACCGCACCCTGGACGAGCTGGGTGCCGACCTCGACGTGGTCGCCGTCCGAGACCAGGAGGCGCGAGCGCTTCGTGATCGGGTAGGCGAGCTCCTCGGAGCCGTCGTCGGGCGTGAGCAGGATGCGCCGCACCCGGTCCGACTCGTCGATCGTGATCCGGCCCGAGAACTCCGCGATCGGACCCTCACCCTTGGGGGTGCGGGCCTCGAACAGCTCCTGGATACGGGGCAGACCCTGCGTGATGTCGTCGGCCGACGCCACACCACCGGTGTGGAAGGTACGCATCGTGAGCTGCGTGCCGGGCTCACCGATCGACTGGGCCGCGATGATGCCGACGGCCTCGCCGATGTCGACGAGCTTGCCGGTCGCGAGCGAACGGCCGTAGCACTTGGCGCACGTGCCCACGCGCGACTCGCACGTGAGGACCGAGCGGACCTTGAGGTCCGTCACGCCCGCCGCGAGCAGCGCGTCGATGAGCACGTCGCCGACGTCCTCACCGGCCTCGCCGATCACGGTGCCGTCGATCTCGACCTCGGTCGCCAGCGTGCGCGAGTACACGCTCGTCTCGACCTTGTCGTGACGACGCAGCGTGCCGTCGCCCGCCGGGACGCCGACCGTCATGGTCAGGCCGCGCTCCGTGCCGCAGTCCTCCTCGCGGACGATGACGTCCTGCGAGACGTCCACCAGACGACGCGTGAGGTAGCCCGAGTCGGCGGTCCGCAGAGCGGTGTCCGCCAGACCCTTGCGGGCACCGTGCGTCGCGATGAAGTACTCGAGGACGGACAGGCCCTCGCGGTAGTTCGCCTTGATCGGGCGCGGGATGATCTCGCCCTTCGGGTTGGCGACCAGACCACGCATGCCGGCGATCTGCCGGACCTGCATCCAGTTACCACGTGCCCCGGAGCCCACCATCTTGAAGACGGTGTTCTCCTTCGGGAAGTTCGCGCGCATCGCGTCGGCGACCTTGTCGGTGGCCTGCGTCCAGATCTCGATGAGCTCCTGGCGACGCTCGTCGTCGGTGATGAGGCCCTTCTCGTACTGGCCCTGCACCTTCGCCGCGCGCGCCTCGTGCTCCTCGAGGATCTGGGCCTTCGCGGCCGGGGTCGCGACGTCCGAGATGGAGATCGTGACGCCCGAGCGGGTGGCCCAGCGGAAGCCGGCCTCCTTGAGCGCGTCGAGGGACGCCGCGACGGCGACCTTCGGGTAGCGCTCGGCGAGGTCGTTGACGATGACCGAGAGGCGCTTCTTGTCGACGACGCCGTTCTCGTACGGGTAGTCGACCGGGAGCAGCTCGTTGAACAGCGCGCGACCCAGGGTCGTGTCGAAGACGAGCGCGTCGCCCTCGGTCCAGCCCTCCGGACCCTCGCCCTCGCCGAGGACGAGCTCCTCGAGACGGATCTTGATCTTCGCGTTGAGGTCGAGCGAGCCCTGGTCGAACGCCATGATCGCCTCGGAGACCGAGGAGAACTGCCGGCCCTCGCCCAGCGCGCCGTCCTTGTCGCTCGTCAGGTGGAACAGGCCGATGATCATGTCCTGCGAGGGCATGGTCACCGGACGGCCGTCCGACGGCTTGAGGATGTTGTTGCTCGAGAGCATGAGGATGCGGGCCTCGGCCTGCGCCTCCGCGCTCAGGGGCAGGTGCACGGCCATCTGGTCACCGTCGAAGTCGGCGTTGAACGCCGCGCAGACGAGCGGGTGCAGGTGGATCGCCTTGCCCTCGACGAGCTGCGGCTCGAACGCCTGGATGCCCAGACGGTGCAGCGTGGGCGCACGGTTCAGCAGCACCGGGTGCTCGGTGATGACCTCCTCGAGCACGTCCCACACGACCGGGCGCGCGCGCTCGACCATGCGCTTCGCCGACTTGATGTTCTGCGCGTGGTTCAGGTCCACGAGGCGCTTCATCACGAACGGCTTGAACAGCTCGAGCGCCATCTGCTTGGGCAGACCGCACTGGTGCAGCTTGAGCTGCGGGCCGACGACGATGACCGAGCGGCCGGAGTAGTCGACGCGCTTGCCGAGCAGGTTCTGGCGGAACCGGCCCTGCTTGCCCTTGAGCATGTCCGAGATCGACTTGAGCGGGCGGTTGCCCGGACCCGTCACCGGACGGCCGCGGCGGCCGTTGTCGAACAGCGAGTCGACGGCCTCCTGGAGCATCCGCTTCTCGTTGTTGACGATGATCTCGGGCGCGCCGAGGTCCAGCAGCCGCTTGAGGCGGTTGTTGCGGTTGATCACGCGGCGGTACAGGTCGTTGAGGTCCGACGTGGCGAAGCGGCCACCGTCGAGCTGGACCATCGGGCGCAGGTCCGGCGGGATGACCGGGACCGCGTCGAGGACCATGCCCGTCGGCGAGTTGCTCGTCGTGAGGAACGCGTTGACGACCTTGAGGCGCTTGAGGGCACGCGTCTTGCGCTGGCCCTTGCCGTTCTTGATGATGTCGCGCAGCGACTCGGACTCGGCGTCGAGGTCGAACGCCTCGAGGCGCTTCTGGATCGCCGCAGCGCCCATCGAGCCCTCGAAGTAGTTCCCGTACCGGTCCTGGAGCTGGCGGTAGAGCATCTCGTCGCCCTCGAGGTCCGCGACCTTGAGGTTCTTGAACCGGTCCCAGACCGTGTCGAGGCGCTCGAGCTCGGCGTCCGCACGCTTGCGGATCTGCGCCATCTCACGCTCGGCCGAGTCGCGGACCTTGCGGCGCGCGTCGGCCTTGGCACCCTCGGCCTCGAGCTCGGCCAGGTCGGCCTCGAGCTTCTGGGCGCGGGCGTTGATGTCGTTGTCGCGGCGGTCCGCGATCTCCTTCTTCTCCAGGTCGATCTCGTTCTGGAGGTTCGGGAGGTCCTCGTGCCGGCCGTCGACGTCGACGTGCGTGATCATGTACGCCGCGAAGTAGATGACCTTCTCGAGGTCCTTCGGGGCGAGGTCGAGCAGGTAGCCGAGGCGCGACGGCACACCCTTGAAGAACCAGATGTGCGTGACGGGCGCGGCGAGCTCGATGTGGCCCATGCGCTCACGGCGGACCTTCGAGCGCGTGACCTCGACGCCGCAGCGCTCGCAGATGATGCCCTTGAAGCGCACGCGCTTGTACTTGCCGCAGTAGCACTCCCAGTCCCGGGTCGGACCGAAGATCTTCTCGCAGAAGAGTCCGTCCTTCTCGGGCTTGAGGGTGCGGTAGTTGATGGTCTCGGGCTTCTTCACCTCGCCGTGCGACCAGGTGCGGATGTCCTCGGCCGTGGCCAGGCCGATGCGCAGCTCATCGAAGACGTTGACGTCGAGCAAGGGGGTCCTACTTCCTTCGCTTGCCGGGACTCAGGCGAGTCCTCCGGCGGATGGAGGGTGTGGCGGTGGTGTCGGCCGGGCCGGGCGCGCGTCGTGCACGCCCGGCCGGCTCGGCGTCAGATCTCTTCGATGCTGCTGGCGTTCGGGCGGCGCGACAGATCGATGCCGAGCTCCTCCGCGGCGCGGTAGACCTCGTCGTCGTTCTCCTTCATGTCGATCGAGACGCCGTCCGAGGACAGCACCTCGACGTTCAGGCAGAGCGACTGCATCTCCTTGAGGAGCACCTTGAACGACTCCGGGATTCCCGAGTCGGGGATGTTCTCGCCCTTGACGATGGCCTCGTACACCTTGACGCGCCCGGGGACGTCGTCCGACTTGATGGTCAGGAGCTCCTGCAGCGTGTAGGCAGCGCCGTACGCCTCGAGGGCCCAGACCTCCATCTCGCCGAACCGCTGACCGCCGAACTGCGCCTTACCACCCAGCGGCTGCTGCGTGATCATCGAGTACGGGCCGGTCGAGCGGGCGTGGATCTTGTCGTCGACCAGGTGGTGCAGCTTGAGGATGTACATGTAGCCGACCGCGACCGGCTCCGGGAACGGCTCGCCCGAGCGGCCGTCGAACAGCCGGGCCTTGCCCGAGCCGTTCACCATGCGCTCGCCGTCACGGTTCGGCAGCGTCGAGGACAGCAGGCCCGTGAGGGTCTGCTCCGGGACACCGTCGAACACCGGGGTGGCGACCGGGTTGCCGGCCGGGGAGCTCGCGGCGATCGCCGGGACGCCCTCGCGCCACGACAGGTCGTCGCCCTCGGCGATCTCGATGTCCCAGCCCTGCTTCGCGACCCACCCGAGGTGCGTCTCGAGGACCTGGCCGACGTTCATGCGGCCCGGGACACCCAGCGGGTTCAGGACCACGTCGACCGCGGTGCCGTCCGGGAGGAACGGCATGTCCTCGACGGGGAGGATCTTCGAGATGACGCCCTTGTTGCCGTGACGGCCGGCGAGCTTGTCGCCGTCCGTGATCTTGCGGCGCTGGGCGATGTAGACGCGGACCAGCTCGTTGACGCCGGCGGGCAGCTCGTCGCCGTCCTCACGGTTGAACGTGCGGACCTCGATGACCGTGCCGGACTCGCCGTGCGGGACCTTGAGCGACGTGTCGCGGACCTCGCGCGCCTTCTCGCCGAAGATCGCGCGCAGCAGGCGCTCCTCCGGGGTCAGCTCCGTCTCACCCTTGGGCGTGACCTTGCCGACGAGGATGTCGCCCGCGCCGACCTCGGCGCCGATGCGGATGATCCCGCGCTCGTCGAGGTCCGCGAGGACCTCCTCGGAGACGTTCGGGATGTCGCGCGTGATCTCCTCGGGGCCCAGCTTGGTGTCGCGCGCGTCGACCTCGTGCTCCTCGATGTGGATCGAGGAGAGCACGTCGTCCTGCACGAGACGCTGGCTGAGGATGATCGCGTCCTCGTAGTTGTGGCCCTCCCACGACATGAACGCGACGAGGAGGTTGCGGCCGAGCGCGAGCTCGCCCTCGTCCGTCGCCGGGCCGTCCGCGAGCACCGAGCCGGGCTCGACGCGCGCGCCGTGGTCGACGAGCACGCGCTGGTTGTAGCTCGTGCCCTGGTTCGAGCGGCGGAACTTCGCGACCCGGTAGGTCGACGTCGTCGCGTCGTCGTTGGCGACCGTGATGAGGTCGGCCGACACCTCGGTGACGACACCGGCCTTCGTGGCGACGATGACGTCACCGGCGTCGACCGCGGCACGACGCTCCATGCCGGTCCCGACGAGCGGGGCCTCGGAGCGCACGAGCGGCACGGCCTGGCGCTGCATGTTGGCGCCCATGAGCGCGCGGTTGGCGTCGTCGTGCTCGAGGAACGGGATCAGGGCCGTCGCGACCGACACCATCTGGCGCGGCGAGATGTCCATGTAGTCGACCTGGGCGCCGGGGACGATCTCGACCTCGCCGCCCTTGGTGCGGACCAGCACGCGGTCCTCGGCGAACGCACCGTTCGCCTTGAGCGGCGCGTTGGCCTGCGCGATGACGTAGCGGTCCTCGTCGTCGGCCGTGAGGTAGTGCACCTCGTCGGTGACCTTGCCGCCCACGACCTCGCGGTACGGCGTCTCGACGAAGCCGAACGGGTTGATCCGCCCGTACGTCGCGAGCGAGCCGATCAGGCCGATGTTCGGGCCTTCCGGGGTCTCGATCGGGCACATGCGGCCGTAGTGCGACGGGTGGACGTCACGGACCTCCATGCCGGCGCGGTCACGGGACAGACCGCCCGGGCCGAGGGCCGACAGACGCCGCTTGTGCGTCAGGCCCGCGAGCGGGTTGTTCTGGTCCATGAACTGCGAGAGCTGCGACGTGCCGAAGAACTCCTTGATCGACGCCACGACCGGGCGGATGTTGATCAGGGTCTGCGGCGTGATGGCCTCGACGTCCTGCGTCGTCATGCGCTCGCGCACGACGCGCTCCATCCGCGACAGGCCCGTGCGGACCTGGTTCTGGATGAGCTCGCCGACCGCGCGGATGCGACGGTTGCCGAAGTGGTCGATGTCGTCGGTCTCGACGCGGACGTCGACGGGCTCGCCGGCGCGCTGGCCGTTGATCGTCGCGACGTCGGCGTGCAGCGCGGCGAGGTACTTGATCGTCGCGACGATGTCCGCCGTGGAGAGCACCGAGTCGCCCAGGGGCACGTCGATGCCGAGCTTCTTGTTGACCTTGTAGCGGCCGACCTTCGCGAGGTCGTAGCGCTTCGGGTTGAAGTAGAAGTTCTCGATGAGCGCGCGGCCGGCCTCGACCGTCGGCGGCTCGCCCGGGCGGATCTTGCGGTACAGGTCGAGCAGGGCCTCGTCCTCGGTCGAGACGTGGTCCTTCTCGAGGGTGTCGATGACGGCCGGGAACTGCGCGAACTCCTCGCGGATCTCCGACTCCGTCATGCCGAGCGCCTTGAGCAGCACCGTGGCGTTCTGCTTGCGCTTGCGGTCGACGCGCACGCCGACGTTGTCGCGCTTGTCGATCTCGAACTCGAGCCAGGCACCGCGGCTCGGGATGATCTTGGCGGTGAAGACGTCCTTGTCCGACGTCTTGTCGGCGGTGCGCTCGAAGTAGACGCCCGGCGAGCGGACGAGCTGGGAGACGACGACGCGCTCGGTGCCGTTGATGATGAACGTGCCGCGCTCCGTCATGAGCGGGAAGTCGCCCATGAAGACCGTCTGGCTCTTGATCTCACCGGTGGTGTAGTTGACGAACTCGGCCGTGACGAACAGCGGGGCCGCGTACGTGAAGTCCTTCTCCTTGCACTCCTCGGCCGTGTACTTCGCCGGCTCGAAGCGGTGCTCGCGGAAGGACAGCGACATCGAGCCGCCGAAGTCCTCGATCGGGGAGATCTCCTCGAAGATCTCCTCGAGGCCTGCGGTCTCCGGGACGTCCTGACGGCCGGCCTCGAGCGCAGCGGCCACACGGGCCTGCCACTTCTCGTTGCCGAGGAGCCAGTCGAAGTTCTCGGTCTGGAGACCCAGGAGGTCGGGGACCTCGAGCGGCTCGTGGATCTTCGCAAAGCTGATGCGACGGGATGCGGTGCGGTTCGCGATGGCGTCGGCGGACGGTGCAGAAGGGGTGCGCGAGGCAGCCAAGAGGGGTCCTTCCCTGCGGATCGAGTTCACGCTGCGCAGGGCCCGGCGGGTCGCGGTCCCCCGGCCGCGAGCCCGGCCGACGTCGCGCACGACGAAGTCGACAGGCTCGGGTTATACGGGATCGCGGGCACAGGCCAGCGCAAAGCGCTAGCGTAGCCGAGCGGAGCATACATGTCCACCCGACCCACGCCCGACCGCTCTCCACCCGGGCGAAGGACCCGTGCCCGGGGAGGTGCGGCAGTCGCCGTCGGCGCCCATCGTGGCACAACGCGGCCCCGCGCGCACCACCCGTCCGGGTCGTGTTCGGGGCGCGGTGCGGCACGCGCAGCGGGTCGCGTGCTCGACGGCCGCCGTCACCCGCGCCTGACCTGCACCGTCGTCCGCGGTCCGGTCGCGCGGGGGCGCCGGCGGGCGTGGCGTCCGGTCCTGCGCCGCCGGGCGCGTCCGGGGGCCGGCCAGGCGTCCGGAGACGGCGCGAGGCCCGCACCCCTGGGGGTGCGGGCCTCGCGGTGGTGCAGAGCTCTCCTCGCGTCGTGCGGAGGAGACGCCCGGGCAGGCCTCAGCGCGCAGCGCTCAGCGCCCGGGCGCGCGGGTCACTTGACGGTGACGGTCGCGCCCGCGCCCTCGAGCGCGGCGACAGCCTTGTCGGCCGCCTCCTTGCTGACACCCTCGAGCACGGCCTTGGGGGCGGCGTCGACGAGGTCCTTGGCCTCCTTGAGGCCCAGGCTCGTGAGGGCGCGCACCTCCTTGATGACCTGGATCTTCTTGTCGCCGGCAGCCTCGAGGACGACGTCGAACTCCGACTTCTCCTCGACCTCCTCGACCTCGGCGGCCGCGCCGCCGCCGGCAGCGGCAACCGCGACGGGCGCGGCAGCGGTGACCTCGAAGACCTCCTCGAAGGCCTTCACGAACTCGGAGAGCTCGATGAGCGTGAGCTCCTTGAACGCGTCGATGAGCTCGTCGGTGGTGAGCTTCGCCATGATGGCGTGTCCTTCCGTACGGTGCCCGCGGGTCCGGTCAGACCGTCGCGGGGCAGGGGTGGGGAGCGCGTGAGCCGGGTGGCTCAGGCGGCAGCGTCAGCCGACTCCTCGCGCTTGACGCGCAGGGCCTCGACGGTGCGCACGGCCTGGGCCGAGGGCGCGGTGAACAGGTACGCCGCCTTGAACAGCGACGCCTTGAGCACGCCGGCCGTCTTGGCCAGCAGGACCTCACGGGACTCGAGGTCCGCGAGCTTGGTGACCTCCGCAGCGGTCAGGGCGCGTCCGTCGAGGACACCGCCCTTGATGACCAGTGCGGGGTTCGCCTTGGCGAAGTCACGCAGACCCTTGGCAGCCTCGACCGGGTCACCGGTCACGAAGGCGATGGCCGAGGGACCGGCGAGCGTGGCGTCAGGAACCTCGACGCCCGCCTGCTTGGCCGCGATGGCGGTCAGCGTGTTCTTCACCACGGCGTAGGTTGCGTTGCCGCTGAGCGCGCGCCGCAGCTGCTTGAGCTGGGCGACGGTGAGCCCGCGGTACTCGGTCAGCACGGCAGCGTTCGAGTCGCGGAACTGGTCCGTGAGCTCGGCGACTGCGGCTGCCTTGTCCGGCCTCGCCATGGCAATCCTTCCGATGGTGGTGCCGCGGTCTGGGACCCCGGGTCCTGGACAGCAAAAGAGCCCCGCGCAGGCGCGGGGCTCTCATCGGGACACGCACCACGGGGGCACCATCCGTACGGGAACTCTCACCTGCGCTGGCCTCCGCTGCTGCGGGACTTCGGGCGGCCTCCGGGGCGCCGAGCGGTGCTCGGGTAGTCCGGGAGCCGACGACCTGCGGTCTTGGGCGGGTCCACGATACGTCACGCGCGGCGTGGGACCAAACCCGCGGCCGGACGCACCGGAGCGGGGCGTCAGACCGGCGCGCCGAGGCAGACCAGCGGGACGAGCGTGCCGTCGACGGCGCTGCCCTCGCTGGTGGCGACCGCGAGCGCGTCCGCGACAGGCACGCCGGCACGCAGGAGCCCGTGCAGCCGGGTCATCACGCGCAGCGCCGTCTCGTCCGGCAGGGGGGCGATGGCGGCGACGACGCAGCCCACGCCGGCGCGCAGCAGGACGCTCGCGAGGCCGAGCGCCTCACCTCCGGGGCGCACGCTCGACCGACCGACCTCGCAGCACGAGAGCACGACGAGCTGCGGGGCCGAGCCGCCGGAGTCGAGCTCGTGGGCGAACAGCGGCCCGTCGGCGAGGCGCACCGACGAGAAGAGCGGGTTGTCGGGCTCGTGGCGGCCGTGCGCGGCGAGGTGCACGACCCCCGGGCTCGCGAGCAGCCGGATCGTCTCCGCGCACGTCGCGGCGTCCCCCGTCAGGACGCTCGACCCCGGCCAGAGCCGGCCCACCTCCTCGGCCTCCGTCGCCGAGTGCCGCAGGCCCGGCCCTGCCACGGTGCTGACCGCGAGCGGCGCCACCGACGCCGAGCCCGCGTACGTGAGCCAGTGGTGCACCGACGGCGCGACGACGGTCGCGAGGCCGCGGCGCGAGGCGAGCATCGACCAGGGCAGGAGGCCGAGCCAGCCGCTCGCGACGACCACGAGCCGCTCGGGCGTGCGCGCCACCACGTCGACGGTCGCGCCGAGCGCGTCCAGGCCCCGCCCGAGCGAGCGACCCGCAGCCGCGCGGAGCTCCTGCGGCACCAGCGGGTTCGAGACCACCTCGAGGTCCGCGTGCACGCGCCGCGTCTGCTCGCGCGCCAGGTCCGCGTCGCCCAGGTCGTGGAGCTCGACGCGGTCGTCCTGCACGCGCACCGCGAGCAGCCGGCCCCGGTGCTCCAGCACGTCGAGCACCGTGGTCCCCGGGCGGGCCCGCAGGGTGGCCCGGACCTGGCGCAGCGTCCCGACGTGGTCCTCCCCCACGTCACCCGAGCGGTGCCACGAGCGCGCGAGGATCGCCTGCTTCAGCCGCAGCCCCTCCCGGCGCACGCGCGTGCGCTCCCGGTCCGTCGCCGGCCGTGTCATGACCTCCCGGGCGCCGTCGATGAGCTGGCGGAGCTCGGCGAGCAGCGCCGCGGAGTCCGGGTCCCGCGGCGGGTTGACCCGCTGCGTCCCGCCGACGACCGCGCGCGTGCGCTCAGCGGCGTCGAGCAGCGCGCCGGGCTGGCCCGACGCCAGCGCCAGGTCGAGGTCCATCCGCGCGAGCTGCGTGCCGTGCACCGCGCCGGCCGTGCGCAGGTCGAGCGACCCGAACCGGGCCCGGTGCACGCCGAGGTCGCGCTGACCCTCGCGCACGTGCCGGCCGGCCCTCGCCGGGTCCTCGGCCGCGAGCGCGAGCAGGGCCCGGACGCGGCGGCCGTGCAGGCGCACCGAGATCGGGTCGCCGGCCGCGACCGGACCCAGCGCGGCGAGGCAGGCCGCCGGGTCCGCGAGGGCGCCCCGGGCGAGGTCGGCCTCGAGCGAGACGAGCGACGCGGCGTACGCCCACACGGGCCGGCCCGAGCGCCGGCACTGCTCCGCGAGCCGGGACGCGCGCGACGACACCGACCCCCACGCCCGCCGGGCCGTGGCGTCGGCGACCGGGAGCTCGTCGGGCCGCGCCTCGAGGGCCGCCGTCTCCACCTGGAGCCCGAGGAGCGTCGCGCGCAGCACCCACGCCTCGTCGCCGCGCCGGGCGAACCTGCGCCGCGCCGACGCCGCGAACGCCCGGGCCTGCTCGACGTCGCCGCGCAGCATCGCGCACTCGGCGCGCGCGAGCTCGACCTCCGCGAGGTCGTGCGGCAGCCGGTCGGCCGCGAAGATCTCGGCCGCCTCGGCGAGGGTCGAGTCCGCGACCGCGACCAGGCCGGCCTCGAGGAGCACCCGGGCCCGGTCCAGCAGCGCGATCGCCCGCGCCGGACCCGGCAGGCTGCGCGCGGCGGCCTCCATGCGCTCGAGCGCGAGCGGCAGCCGTCCGGCGAGGAACTCGAGGTAGCCCAGGTTGTGCTGCGCCTTGAACACGAGCCTCGGGAACCCCGCGTCGAGCGCCCGGCGCGCGCACTCGGCGAGGTCCGCGCGCGCGAGCCCGAGGTCCCCGCGGTCCATGTGCAGGACGCCGCGGTTGAGCAGCGCCCGGCACGCGTCGATCGGGTCGGCGGCGTCGATCGCCCCGACCGCGGCGTCGAGCTCGCGGAGCGAGTCCTCGATGCGCCCGGCGCGCAGGTACAGCAGCCCTCGCAGGCCCGCGAGCGCCGGCCCGCGTCCCGGCCACGCGCCACGCACGTCGCCGGGGTCCGCCGCGAGCTGCCCGAGCCGCGCGAGCTGCGCGCCGACGTCCCCGCGCAGCTCGAAGTCGCTCTTGACGAGCTCGATCGCCGCACGCGACCGCAGGCGCTCGACGTCCGTCCCTCCCGGGAGGTCGTCGAGCGCCCGCAGCACCGGGCGCAGCCGCCGTGCCGCGCGGGCCGGCTGACCGTCGGCGTTCTCCGCGACCGCGCGGTCGACGGCGTCGGCCAGGCTGCTCAGCGCGACCGGCGCGGTGCGCGGGCCGTCGGGCAGGGGCATCGTCCGCTAGAGCTCGATCTGCGGCGTGACGACGGGGACGTCCGGCTGCTCCGGCCGGCGGAGCACGAGCCGGGCCGGGCCGCGACCGAGGTCCGAGAAGGAGAACCGCCCGTCGGTGTCCGACGTGACGCGCTCGATCCGGCCGCCCTGGTGCAGCTCGACGGCCAGCTCGCCCGCGGGCGCCGCCCAGCCGTCGACGCGCACGCGGTCCGCCTCGGCGTGCACCGTGATCATCACCGTGAGCACGTCCGTGGTGAACGTGATCGTCACGGCCTCGATGCTCGCCTCGTCGGACCGCAGCGCGAGCTCGGGGGTGCCGATCATGCGCAGCTCCGCCATCTCGGTGTGCAGCGCGTCGATCGTGAGGGCGAGGCCGATGCGGTCGACCAGCCCGGCGGGCACCGGGTCGACCCGGTCGACGATCACGGCGAGACGGCGCAGCACCTGGAGGTCGCCGTCGTCCATCGCCTCCGTCGCGTACCGGGCGACGGCCCGGTCGTCCGCGGTCACCGGGCACCCCACGCGGGGTCCGCGACGAGCGCGAGCCGGAGCTTCGCGAGACAGCGGCCGCGCGTCGGGCCGATGCTCCCGACCGGCATCCCGAGCGAGCGGGACACCACCGAGTAGTCCGGGCGGTCGACCAGCGCGACCAGCCCCAGCAGCGACCGGCAGCGGTCGGGCAGGGCACGCACGTGGTCCCACAGGATGCGGTCCTGCTCGTCGCGCACCGCCACCACGTCGGGACGGTCCTCGGTGGGGGCCGCGAGCCAGTCCGTCGCGTGCTCGTCGAGCTCGGCGCGCGCGAGGTCGTCGCGCGACTTGCGCACCGCCCGCCACGCCGCCCGCTTCGCCGTCACGAGCATCCACTGCAGGGTCGCCCGGGGGTCCCGGATCGAGTCGATGTCACGGATCAGCGCGAGCCAGACGCCCTGGACCACGTCCTGGGCCTGCTCGTGCTCGGCGCCCTGGGCACGCACCGTGTGCCAGAGCAGCGGAGTCAGCACCTCGACGAGCTGGGCGAGGGGGGCTCGGTCCCCCTCGCGGTAGGAGACGACGGCGTGGGCCGCCTTGTCGACCAGGCTCTCGCCCTGGTGCCGGAGCTCGGAAGCGACCGGCTCGACCAGGTCGTCACTCATCATGGACCCCTCGCACGGGAATCGTCGGGCGGCCGCCCACCGTCACAGTAGGGCGACCAGGACAACCCCGACAAGACGCCCAGGCGCCGTCGGAGTCGAGGGAGAGGGGCGCCGCCGAGCGCCCCAGATACACGTCCCGGGAATCTCTTCCGGACGGACGTATCAGACGCGTCGGACCCGTCTCCTCACGGGCGCACCCGCCGCGGGCACGCCACCGACGTGCTCGCTCGACCCCCGAGGAGACACCACCCCATGGCTGCAGACGAGAACCGGCCCGCCGGCGACGACCTCCCGGAGCCGGGGGCCCCGCTGAGCCGCGAGCAGATCCGCCCGGTCAAGCGGCTCGCCGAGGACGACCTCATCTCCCGACCCGGCGTGGTCGCCGTCGACATCGGGGAGAAGTACTCGGGCGGTCTGCCGACGGGGACGCAGTCGATCGTGGTGCACGTGCAGGCCAAGCGGAGCGCCGACGAGGTGCCCGCCGACGAGCTGATCCCCCCGACGATCGACGGGGTCCCGACCGACGTCGTCCCGCACCGGATCAGCCTGCAGCACCAGGTGCCGTACGCGCCCGAGCAGGGAGCCGGCGCCGAGGACGGCACGCGGTACGGCGCGATGGTCGGCGGCGCCAGCATCGGGCCCGTGCGGCTCGTGCGCCGCCGCGACGCCGGGACCGGCACGGCCGCACCGCACCTCGTCGCCGGGACGCTCGGTGCGCTCGTCACCGACCGCCGCACCGGGCGCGCGCTCGCGCTGACCAACTTCCACGTCGCCGCGGTGGACACCGGCTGGCGCGCGGGCGACCCGCAGGTGCAGCCGTCGCGCATCGACGGGGCGGTGCCGTCCGACCGGTTCGGGACGCTCCAGCGCGCGGTCGTCGACGAGCACGTCGACGCCGCCGCCGTTCTGCTCGCACGGGGCACCCGGTGGTACCCCGCGGTGCTCGGGATCGGGGAGATCACCGGCCGCGCCAGGGCGAAGGTCGGGCAGACGGTGCGCAAGCGTGGCCGCACGACCGGGCTGCGTCACGGGACCGTCACGTCGGTCGACTTCACCGTGCAGATCGACTTCGGCGGGGAGACCGGGCTCGTCACGCTGCGCGACCAGGTCCGGGTCGACCGCAGCCCCGACGAGGAGCGGTTCTCGGCGGGTGGCGACTCCGGCTCCGTCGTGGTCGACGAGCGCGGGCGCGTCGTGGGCCTCCTCTTCGCCGGCGAGGACGACGGGAGCTTCAGCCTGGCCAACCCCATCGCCGCGGTGCTCGACGCGCTCGACGTCGACATCGCCACCCGGCGGTCGGTCGCGAAGCGTGCGCGTCGCCGCTCGGGCGCGGCGCGGGGGCGTGCGCCCTCGGGGACGGCGGGGGTGCGGGGCCGGGCGCCGGCGCCGGCGACTGGGCCGCGGGTCCCTGCCGGTCCCGGGTCCGACGGCGCGACGGCGCGGGTCCGGCGTGCGGTGCCGGCCGGGCGCGTGGCGGGGTCGGGCGTGAGCGGGGCTGCCGCGCAGCCGTTCACCGAGCCGTTCACCGAACCGTTCACGGAGCCCTTCACCGAGGCGTACGGGCGCCAGCCCTTCACCGAACCGTTCACCGAGCCGTTCACAGAGCCGTTCACGGAGGCGTACGGACGCCAGCCCTTCACCGAGCCCTTCACCGAACCGTTCACGGAGCCCTTCACCGAGGCGTACGGACGCCAGCCCTTCACCGAGCCCTTCACCGAACCGTTCACGGAGCCCTTCACCGAGGCGTACGGACG
>NZ_JBFTER010000002.1:98349-109393 GCF_047229345.1 Cellulomonas jepli
CCAGCCCTTCACCGAGCCCTTCACGGAGCCGTTCACCGAGGCGTACGGGCGCCAGCCCTTCACCGAGCCGTTCACGGAGCCCTTCACCGAGGCGAGCGGCGGCAGCGCACCTGGACGTCCGGCGGCGGCGGGCCGCCCCCGCCCCGGGCGGCGTGAGCTCGCCGAGGCGTTCTGGGCCGGCTACCTGACCGCCCGGTACCACCGCGCGCAGGGACGCTGAGCGGGATGACGGTCACGACCGGGCGTTCCGGCGGCGGGCGCGCGCGTGGGACCGCCTCGCGACGGGGCCTGCACCTGGTGCGCCCGGTCGACGACGCGACCGCGTGCGGATCGGGCGGCGCGGGCGTCACCACGCGTGACAGCCGCTCCCCCGGCCGTTGCACCGACGAGGTCGTCGTCGTCGAGCCGACCGTCATCCACCGTGACACGGACACGGTCGACGACAGAGGGCTCGGCGGCGGCACGAGGTCCGGGCGCGCCACAGGATCCGGCGCCGGCACGGGGTCCGACCCGGCTACAGGGTCCGGCGCCGTCACAGGCGCCGGCCGAGTCGCCGGGCTCGGCGCGGTCGGCACGGCCGCCGAGCGCGTCGCGCCGGCCGAGGGAGACGGGTGCGCCCCGTGGGTCACGCCAGCGGGCGGCCCGCACGCGGCGGAGATCGACCTGGTGCAGGAGCTCGAGGGGCAGGTGCTCGCGCTGCGCGCCGACGGGCCGACGACGGCGCACCGTGCGGCGCTCGCCGACCTGCTCGTCGCCTGGGCGGAGAGCCTGGTCGAGCTGCACCGCAGCCCGGCCCCGAGCACGGTACCCGCCGTCCCGCTGCCGTGGGTGCTCGTGCCGGACCTCCTCGCCGGACGTCGCGACGGTTCGCACGCCGTCGCCGGCCGCGCGTGGGCGGTGCGGCAGCACCCCCGGGTCCGGCGCGCGCTCGCCGCGGCGGCCTCGGCCTGGGCGGCCGACCGGTGGGTGCACGACGCGGGTCCCGACGCCGTGGTCGTGCTGCGCGGTCACGCGGCGGAGGGTCGCGGACCCGAGGTCGCCCTCGAGCGCGCCGGACTCCCGGAGGGTCCGCGCGCCGAGCTCGTCGCGGCCGGACGCGGCGACGCCCGGTGGGACGTCGCGACGGCGCTCGACTGGCTCGCGGTGCACCTGACCCCGGCCCTCGACCCGGCGTGGGACCTCGACCCCGTGGCGGGCTTCATGCGCGCGTACCGGGCGCGCGGTGGCGACGCCGAGCCCGACCGCCCGCTGGCGGTCGCCCGGACCGTGGCGACGGCGGCCGCGTGGAGCGACGCGCTGGACGCACGCGCCCAGGAGGCCGACGCCGACGAGCTCGCCTGGGTCGCCGGGCTGTGGGCGCGCCCGCTGGCGCTCCTCGCGCCGAGGTGACCTGAACGGTCCAGCTGCACGCGGCACGCTCAGCGAAGGGTGCCGGCACGCGACGCGCGTGGCGAAGGGCGCTGGCGCGCGACGCGCTCAGCGAAGGTCGCTGGTACGCGACGCGCTCAGCGACGGCCCCTGCCGCGCACCCGGTCCGCAGGGGGGACCAGGGGCGCGGCAGGGGCCGCCATCCGGGCCTCCGGTGCGGTCCCCGGGGCGGCCGCTGCCCGCACCGACCGCACCGCGAGCTGGTGGGCACCGGGCGCGGCCCGCACCGCGCGGCACCGCACCGCGAGCGGACGGTCACCGGGCATTGCTCGGACGCACGCGAGCCCCGTCCGCCGGGGACCGGCCCGGAGACACGCGAGCCCCGTCCGCTGGACCGGCCCGCACGCACGAGGGCCTGGTTTGCTGGGACCGGCCTGGACGCATAAGAGCCCGGTCCGCTGGGGACCGGGCTCTCGTGCGTGCAGTGCGGGGACGGAGGTCAGGCGGCCTCGGTGTCCTCCTCGGTCAGGTTCCGCGTGCGGTTCTGGTCCACGAGGATGCCAGGGCCGTTCGTCGTCGAGAACGTCGCCTTCGCGATGTAGCGACCCTTCGACGAGGCGGGCTTCAGACGGTTGACCTCCTCGAGCGCGGCCGCGTAGTTCTCGACGAGCTGCACGTCGGAGAACGAGACCTTGCCGATGATGAAGTGCAGGTTCGCGTGCTTGTCGACACGGAACTCGATCTTGCCGCCCTTGATGTCGGTGACGGCCTTCGCCACGTCCATCGTGACCGTGCCGGTCTTCGGGTTCGGCATGAGGCCACGCGGGCCCAGGACCTTGCCCAGTCGACCGACCTTGCCCATGAGGTCCGGCGTCGCGACGGCGGAGTCGAAGTCGGTGTACCCGGCCGCGACCTTCTCGATCAGCTCGTCGCCACCGACCTCGTCGGCACCCGCGGCGCGGGCCTGCTCGGCACGCTCGCCCGTCGCGAAGACGATGACGCGGGCGGTCTTGCCCGTGCCGTGCGGCAGGTTGACGGTGCCGCGGACCATCTGGTCGGCCTTGCGGGGGTCGACGCCGAGACGGAACGCGACCTCGACGGTCGAGTCGTACTTGGTGGTCGCCGTCGCCTGCGCGAGACGCACGGCGTCGAGCGGGGCGTAGAGGCGGCCGGCCTCGATCTTCTCGGCGGCGGCGCGGTACGCCTTGCTGTGCTTGCTCATCTGCTCTCCTTGGCTGGCAGTCGTGGTCGTCGGGCCGCACAGGGCCCTGCCACTGGCACTTCTCGGGTGGTGCTTCCAGGTGGTGCTGCTCCGGCCCGGGGGCCGGGGTGGGTCGAGGTCAGCCCTCGACCTTGATGCCCATCGAGCGGGCGGTGCCGGCGATGATCTTCTCGGCGGCGGCCACGTCGTTGGCGTTGAGGTCGACCAGCTTCGTCTGCGCGATCTCGGTGACCTGCGCGGCCGTCAGGGTCGCGACCTTGACGGTGTGCGGGGTCGGCGAGCCCTTGGCGACGCCGGCGGCCTTCTTGATGAGCTCCGCGGCCGGCGGGGTCTTCGTGATGAACGTGAAGGAGCGGTCCTCGTAGACCGTGATCTCCACGGGGACCACGTCGCCGCGCTGCGACTCGGTGGCCGCGTTGTACGCCTTGCAGAACTCCATGATGTTGACGCCGTGCTGACCGAGCGCCGGACCGATCGGCGGCGCAGGGGTGGCCGCGCCGGCCTTGATCTGGAGCTTGATCAGGCCGGTGACCTTCTTCTTGGGGGGCATGATGCCTTCCGTTCGTGTCGTGGGCCGACGCCGTGGGCGATGACCCGGTTGCAGTGCGGCCCGGCGGTGCCGGGCCCGCAGGTGTGCCGCTCGGTCAGATCTTGGCGACCTGGCCGAACGACAGCTCGACCGGGGTCTCCCGGCCGAAGATGGAGACGAGCACCTTGAGCTTCTGGCTCTCGGGGTTGATCTCGGAGATCGTCGCGGGCAGCGTGTCGAACGGGCCGTCGGTGACGGTCACGGACTCGCCGACGGTGAAGTCGACCTTGATCTCCGCGGCGGCGGCCTTGGTGCCGGCCTTCGGGGCCGCCGGCGTGAGCGACGGCGCGAGCATCGAGAAGACCTCGTCGAGCGTCAGCGGGACGGGCTGGTGCGTGTGCCCGACGAAGCCGGTGACGCCGGGCGTGTGGCGCACGGCGCCCCACGACTCGTCGGTCAGGTCCATGCGCACGAGGACGTAGCCGGGGATCCGGACGCGGCGCACGACCTTGCGCTGCGCGTTCTTGATCTCCGTCACCTCCTCCATGGGGACCTCCACCTGGTGGATGTAGTCCTCCATGTTGAGGCTCTGCGTGCGGTTCTCGAGGTTCGCCTTCACGCGGTTCTCGTAGCCCGCGTAGGAGTGGATGACGTACCAGTCGCCGGGCTGCGAGCGCAGCTGGGCCTTGAACGCGGCGACCGGGTCCTCGTCGACGTCGGGCTCGTCGTCCTCGACCGCCGGGGCGACGTCGGCCTCGGAGGCCGGCTCGTCGTCGCCCGCCTCGTCGTCGTCCGCCTCGTCGTCATCCGCGCGCTCGGCGCCGTCGGCTGCACCGGTGGTGGCGGTGTCCTCGTCGGACGCGGGGTCGGCAGTGCCCGCTGCGGGCGCCTCGACCGCCGAGATCGACGCCAGGGCGTCCTCGAGCTCGGTCTCGGCAGCACCCTGCTCGGACTCGTGCGACTCGTACGTCACGTGGAAACCTGCTTTCTCGACTGTCTGTGGTGCGGACCGGCGTGCGCTGCGCGCGGGAGCCGGCGTGCTCCGGCACGGAGCCGGAGGTGCGGTCGCCTGCGGTCAGGCGCCGAAGACCCAGAAGGTCAGGCGGCCGACCCCGAGGTCGACCAGGGTCACGAACGCCATGACGACGGCGACGAACGCGAGCACGACACCCGTGTAGGTCACGAGCTCCGAGCGCGTCGGGCGCACGACCTTCTTGAGCTCGGCGACGACCTGACGGAAGAACAGCGCGACGCGGGCGACGAAGCCCCGACGGGCGGTCTCGGTGCTCGCGGGCTTCGGGCGCTCGGTGCGCGGCGCCGAGCCCTCGGCGCCGGACGCCGCTGCCGGTGCGGATTCGCTCACAGCTGTCCCCTACGTGTGTCGTGTGGCACCGACGCCCGTGAGGTGCAGCGCCGGACCGTCGCTTTGCCGGACCCAGCTGGGCGCCGGACCGTGACCATGCGCAGGGCAGGCGAGACTCGAACTCGCAACCGCCGGTTTTGGAGACCGGTGCGCTACCAATTGCGCCACTGCCCTACGGCGTTCTCCATCGCCATGACCAGCACCTGCGCACGGCGCGGACCGGGTACGGACCACTCGTGGGCACGGCTCATCATGGCGGACGTCAACCGCCGGGGAACCACTGTACGCGACGCGCGGCGCAGGGTCGAACCCGGCGGGATCGAGACGTGCTCGCCCCTGATCCCGCCGGTCCCACCGGCCCGACCGGCCCGACCGGCCCGACCGCCGACGCGCGGTCGCCCCACCGCGCCGCCCGCGCACCGCCGGACGGGTGGCCGACGTCGCCGACCGCGCCGTCGGCCGGGCGTGCGACGGCCCACCCCCAGCCCGCGCTCCCGGCAGCCCCGCTCGGCTGCCGGGACGCACCCGGCCCGCGCGCCCGACGTCTGCCAAGATGACGCCTGTGAGCCAGCACACACCCGCCCAGCCCGCGTCCGCCCGCTCGCGCGTCTCCGCGCGCATCGCCGCCATCGCCCCGTCCGCGACGCTCGCGGTCGACGCGAAGGCGAAGGCGCTCAAGGCCGCCGGACGCCCGGTCATCGGGTTCGGCGCGGGCGAGCCGGACTTCCCGACGCCCGACTACATCGTCGAGGCCGCCGTCGCCGCCGCGCACGACCCCGTCAACCACCGGTACACGCCTGCCGCCGGCCTGCCCGCGCTGCGCGAGGCGATCGCCGCGAAGACGCTGCGCGACTCGGGCTACGAGGTCGACGCGTCGTCGGTGCTCGTGACCAACGGCGGCAAGCAGGCCGTCTACCAGGCGTTCGCGACCGTCGTCGACCCGGGCGACGAGGTCCTGCTGCCCGCGCCGTACTGGACGACGTACCCCGAGGCCGTCCGGCTCGCGGGCGGCGTGCCGGTCGAGGTGTTCGCGGGAGCGGACCAGGAGTACCTCGTGACGGTCGAGCAGCTCGAGGCCGCGCGCACCGAGCGCACCAAGGTCCTGCTGTTCTGCTCCCCCTCGAACCCGACCGGCGCGGTCTACTCCCCCGAGCAGACCGCCGAGATCGGGCGGTGGGCGCTCGAGCACGGCATCTGGGTCCTGACCGACGAGATCTACGAGCACCTCGTGTACGACGACGCCCGGTTCACGCCGATCGTGCGCGCGGTCCCCGAGCTCGCCGACACGACGATCGTGCTCAACGGCGTCGCGAAGACCTACGCGATGACGGGCTGGCGGGTGGGCTGGATGATCGGGCCGGCCGACGTCATCAAGGCCGCGACGAACCTGCAGTCGCACCTGACGTCGAACGTCGCGAACGTGTCGCAGCGCGCGGCCGTCGCTGCGCTCACGGGCGACCTGTCCGCCGCGCACGCGATGCGTGCGGCGTTCGACCGCCGGCGCCGGACGATGGTCGAGATGCTCGGGCAGATCGACGGCGTGCGGATCCCCGTGCCGAAGGGCGCGTTCTACGCCTACCCCTCGGTCGAGGGCGTGCTCGGCCGCACGATCCGCGGCGTGACCCCGGCGACGTCGGCCGAGCTCGCTGCGCTGATCCTCGAGCAGGCCGAGGTCGCGGTCGTGCCCGGTGAGGCGTTCGGCCCCAGCGGGTTCCTGCGTCTGTCGTACGCGCTCGGCGACGACGACCTGGCCGAGGGCGTCGGGCGCATCCAGGCGCTCCTGGCCGACGCGGACTGACCGCTCGCACCCACCGGCGCCGCCGGCAGCACGTGCCCGTGTCTGCCCGTGTCCACCGAGCGGTGGACACGGGCACCGTCGTGCGGTGGCTACCGGTGCCCGCGCCAGCGGGCCACGCTGGAGCCATGACTTCCACCGACCTGGCCCTCGAGGCCCACGGGCTGCGCAAGCGCTACGGCGACAAGCGAGCCGTCGACGGCCTCGACCTCGCCGTGAACCGCGGCGAGATCTTCTCCGTCCTCGGCCCGAACGGCGCCGGCAAGACGACGACCGTCGAGATCCTCGAGGGCTACCGCGACCGCGACGGCGGCGAGGTGCGCGTCCTCGGGGAGGACCCGCAGACCGCCGGGCGCGAGTGGCGGGCGCGCATCGGGGTGGTGCTGCAGGACACCCGCGACCTCGCCGAGTCAACCGTCGGCGAGCTCGTGCGGCACTTCGCGGCGTACTACCCGCACCCGGACGACCCCGAGCACGTGATCGACCTCGTGGGGCTCCGCGACAAGGTGCGCACGCGCGTGCGGCAGCTCTCCGGGGGGCAGCGCCGGCGCCTCGACGTCGCGCTCGGCATCGTCGGGCGGCCCGAGCTGCTGTTCCTCGACGAGCCGACCACCGGCTTCGACCCCGAGGCCCGGCGCTCGTTCTGGGACCTCGTGCGCGACCTGCGCGAGCAGGGCACGACGATCCTGCTGACGACGCACTACCTCGACGAGGCCGAGCAGCTCGCCGACCGGGTCGCGGTCGTCCAGGACGGGCGGGTCGTGGCGCTCGACCGGCCGTCCGAGCTCGGTGGGCGGGCGGCGCGGCAGGCCGTCGTCCGGTGGGTCGAGGACGGGGTCGAGCGCGAGGTGCGCACCGACGAGCCGACCAGGACCGTCGTCGAGCTCGCCGGCCGCTGGGCCGACGCGCGAGGCTCGGCCGCCCCGCTCGAGGTGCCCGGGCTGCAGGTCCTGCACCCGAGCCTCGAGGACGTCTACCTCGCGCTGATCGGTGTCGGGTCCTCGGTCGCCGCACCCGCCGTCCCGACCCTGCAGGGGAGCCCCCGATGACCGCCCCGACCTCTCCGGCGACCCGCCCCTCCCTCGCGCGTCCGGCTGCGCTGCCCGGCTCGCTGCGCCTCGGCATGGTGCGCACGCGCCTCGAGCTGCGGCAGTACTTCCGCGAGCGCGACGCCGTCGTGTTCATCTTCCTGTACCCCGTGATCATGCTCGCGATCTTCGCGACGGTGTTCGGCCAGGACGGCGCACAGGTCGGGCCCGAGGGTGGCACCGTGCCGTTCGCGCAGTACTTCCTGCCCGGGATGGTCGCGACCGGCGTGATGCTCTCCAGCTTCCAGTCGCTCGCGATCACGATCGCCGTGGAGCGCGACGAGGGCGGGCTCAAGCGGCTGCGCGGCACCCCGCTGCCCGCCGCCGCGTACTTCCTCGGCAAGGTCGGGCAGGTGCTCGTCGCCTCGGCGGTCCAGCTCGCCCTGCTGCTCACGGTCGCGGCGCTCCTGTTCGACGTCCCGCTGCCGACGGACCCCGACCGCTGGTTCACGTTCGCGTGGGTCTTCCTGCTCGGGACCGCCGCGGGCTCCGTCTGCGGGGTCGCGTTCTCCTCCGTCCCCCGCACCGGGCGCAGCGCGAGCGCCGTCGTCACCCCCGTCGTCCTCGTGCTGCAGTTCATCTCCGGGGTGTTCTTCATGTACGACGCGCTGCCGACCTGGATGCAGCAGATCGCCTCCGTGTTCCCGCTCAAGTGGATGGCGCAGGGAATGCGCTCGGTGTTCCTGCCCGACACCTTCCTGCCGATGGAGGTCTCCGGGTCCTGGCAACACCCCATGACCGCGCTCGTGCTTGTGATCTGGGCCGTCGTCGGGCTCGTGGTCGGGGTCCGCACGTTCCGGTGGACGCGGCGCGATGCGGGCTGACGACCCCCGCTCCGACCGGCCGGCCGCTGCCCCCGCGGGCAACGACCGGCCGATCGGCGCGTACGGGGCGCTGCACCGGATGGGCCTCGCACGGCCCGACGCCACCGACCCGGCCGACCGGCCCGCGCGGCGTCCCGGCGTCGACCGGGCGCAGTTCTGGACCCGCACGCTGCGCGGGTGGGACGTCGCGTTCTACGTCATGGTCGCGATCGCGTGCGCGTCGTTCGTGACCGACGGCCACGACCCCGGTGCGACGGCCGTCTCGTTCGCCGCGATGGCGGTGCTCGTGACCGCGTACACCGTGATCGGACGCCGGGCCGCGCTGCGTGGCGACGGCCGGCTCGCGCACGCCTACCTCGCGGTGCTCGTCGTCGTCGTGGTGCTCGTCGTGCGCCTCGAGCCCATGGGGACGCTCCTGCTGTTCATCGCCTACTCCCAGATCTGGTTCTTCAGCCAGCGCCGCACGACCGCCGCGGCGATCGCGCTCGTGCTGGCCGTCGGGGCCTCGGTCGCGATGGGCCTGCGCGGCTGGGCGGACCGTGCGGCGTGGGTCGAGATCGCCGGGCAGATGGGCATCGGGCTCATGTTCAGCGTGCTGCTCGGGCTGTGGATCACGCAGATCGCCGAGCAGAGCGAGGAACGCGCGGGTCTCATCGAGCGGCTGGAGGCGGCGCAGGCCGAGCTGGCCGCGACCAACCACGCCGCCGGCGTCCTCGCCGAGCGTGAGCGCCTCGCGCAGGAGATCCACGACACGCTCGCGCAGGGGTTCACGAGCGTCGTGATGCTCGCGCAGGCCGCAGGCGCGGAGCTCGACCGTGCGGCGACCGACGCGGCGCGGGGACGCGTCGAGCAGATCGAGGACGTCGCGCGCGAGAACCTCGCCGAGGCCCGCGCGCTCGTCGCCGCGTTCGGGCCCGCCGGGCTGCAGCAGCAGGGGCTGCGCGACGCGCTCACGCGGCTGGCCGAGCGGTTCACCGCGGAGACCGGCGTCGAGGTGGACGTCGACCTCGGGCAGGACGCACCGCTCACGCGCGACACCGAGGTCGTGCTGCTGCGCGGCGCGCAGGAGGCGCTCGCGAACGTGCGCAAGCACGCCGACGCCCGCCGCGTCCGCCTGCGGCTCGGCACCGAGGACGGGACGGTCGAGCTCGAGGTGCACGACGACGGCCGCGGCATGCCGCCCGAGGTGGGCCGCGGCGTCGGGCTGCGTGGGATGCACGAGCGCGTGCGCGCGGGCGGCGGGACGCTCGACGTCGGCACCGCGCCGGGCGGCGGGACGCGGGTGCTCGTGCGGATGCCCGCGGCGGCGGCCGACGACGGTGGCGACGGCGGTGGCGGTGGGGGTGGCACTGGCATCGGCGATGGCAGCGGCGGTGGCGGTGGCGGTGGCAGCGGCGACGCCGCAGGCGGTAGCGGTAGCGGCCGTGGCGACGCCGCCGGCAGCAGCGGTCGCGGCCGTGGTGCCGCACCCGCGCGGGACGGGGCCGGGCGCGATACTGGCGCCCGGTCCGGGAGCGCCACGGGCCCGACCAGCCCGTCCGGAGGAGCACCGTGAACCGCGTCCGCGTCCTGGTCGTCGACGACCACCCCGTCGTGCGCTCGGGGCTCACGGGGCTGCTCGCCGCCGAACCGGACATCGAGGTGGTCGGCGAGGCCGCGGACGGGCAGGCCGCGGTCGACGCCGCGCGCACGCTCGCACCGGACCTCGTGCTGATGGACCTGCGGATGCCGGTGCTCGACGGCGCCGCCGCGACGGCGCGCATCCGCGCCGAGACCCCGTCGGTGCACGTGCTCGTCCTGACCACGTACGAGACCGACACCGACATCCTGCGGGCCGTCGAGGCGGGCGCGACCGGGTACCTGCTCAAGGACACGCCGCGCGAGCAGCTCGTCGCCGGTGTCCGGGCAGCCGCGCGCGGCGAGTCCGCGCTCTCCCCCACGGTCGCGCGCCGGCTCGTCGAGCAGCTCCGGTCCGACCGGGACCGGCTCAGCGCGCGCGAGCTCGAGGTGCTCGCGGGTGTCGCGCGAGGGCTGTCGAACGCCGCGATCGGGCGCGAGCTGTTCATCGCCGAGGCCACGGTGAAGACGCACCTGCTCCGGACGTTCACGAAGCTCGGCGTCGACGACCGCACGCGCGCGGTCACGATCGCGATCCAGCGCGGGATCCTGCCGGCACCCTGACCGGCGGGCCGGCCCGGAGAGCCCCGGCCGGCGCGGGGCGATCACGACCTCCGGGCGGCGCGAGGCAGCGAGGTGCTCGGCCGGCGCAGGTGGCGGCGTCGTGCCGTCGACCGTGACCGGCGCCTCCGCCGGTCCGGGGCGCGGAGGGCACCCGTCGGCGGGCCGGCACCGCCGTCGCGGCCCGCGTCCGTCACCCGGACGGGGTCCGGACCCGGCGGCCACCCGTGGTGGGGGTCTCCTGCAGATGTCCCCAGTGCCCCGATACTGTGCGGTATGCCCGAAAGCCTGAGCATCGTCGCCGGCGGCACCGCTGCCGTGGTGCTGCTCGGTGTGGGCGTCTCCGCGCTCTTCGCCGAGCCGAACGAGTCCCGCGGCGCGGTCGCCGAGCCGATGGTGGTGACCGTCCCGCCCGTGATCGACCCCGCGCCCGCCTCCCCGCCGCGGGCCACGGAGGTCCCGACGGAGGGCGCACCCCCGGTCGGCGCCCTCGACGGCGGCGAGGTCGCTGAGCCGACCTCCGAGGCGACCTCGACCGCGCTCCCGCCGGTGAGCGCCTCCGCGCCCGGGAGCTCCGGAGCCGTGCGGCAGGACGACGCGGCACACGCCCGGCGGGCGGCGGCAGGGTCGGCGCCGGGTGCGCGGGGCGGCCGCGGCACCCCGCCCCGAGCGGAGGG
>NZ_JBFTER010000003.1:0-89573 GCF_047229345.1 Cellulomonas jepli
GCACCGGCCCGACCGCGCCCGACCGGGGCCGACTCGGCCGCCGCGAGCACGTCGTCCGCCGACCCGCCCGTCTGCGCCCGGACCGCCGCGGCGACGGCGCCCTCGACGAACGGCGCGTCGGCGACCCGCACGCGCGCGGCGACGTCCGCGTCGGCGAGCTCGAGCACCGACTCGGCGGTGAGCAGCGCGGACCCGAGGTCGACGAGCACGACCGCCGAGCGACCTCCGTCCGTCGCCGCCGCCAGCGCGCGCTCGACCGCGTCGTAGCTCGTCCCGAGACCGCCGTGCCCGTCACCGCCCGCGGCGAGCAGCGGGACGCCGGGGGCCATCTGCCGAGCGAGCTCGACCACCCCGTCCGCCAGCAGACGCGAGTGCGAGACCAGCACGAGGCCCACGCGCACGTCCGGCGTCCCCTCGCCCGCGGCGGACGCGCTCACGCGGCGCCACCCTCCCCGGCGCCACCGCGCGCACCCGTCGCGGCCGACGCTGCCTGCGCGGCCGCCCGCAGGATCAGTGCGCTCGACGTCGCCCCCGGGTCCCGGTGGCCCGCGGACCTCTCGCCCAGGTAGCTCGCCCGGCCCTTCGTCGCGACGAGCGGCACGGTCGCGTCCGACCCGCGCTCCGCGGCGTCCGCAGCCGCCGCCAGGACGTCGGCCGGCCCGGCGCCCGCGTGCGCCGACGCGACGGCTGCCTCGACCGCGGGGCTCCAGGCGTCGACCATCGTCTTCTCGCCGAGCGACGCCTTGCCCCGCACGACGATGCCCTCGAGCGCGGCCTCGAGCATCGCGACCACGCCCGCGCTGTCGAGGGCAGGCGTGCCGGTGATCTTGGCCGCCCGCAGGTACGCGGTGCCGTACAGCGGACCGGCGGCGCCGCCGACGCTCGACATGAGGGTCGTCGCCACGAGCTTGAGGACGTCGCCGATCTCGGCGGGCGCCGCGTCGAGCGCGTCGAGCCGGGCCAGGACCGCGCTGAAGCCGCGCGCGAGGTTCTCGCCGTGGTCGCCGTCGCCGATCTGCCGGTCGAGCTCGACGAGCTCGTCGCGGTGCTCGAGCACCGCCGCCGCCGACGCGCGGACCCACGCCGTCGCCCACGCCACGTCCACCGTCATGCCTGCTCCCGCCTCAGCCGTCCGGACCGCCGCCTCACCATCGGAGAGCGGCGGTGTGCACCGGAGCGTCCCACAGGGCGGTCAGCTCGTCGTCCAGCCGGAGAACGGTCACCGAGGCGCCCTGCATCTCCAGTGATGTCACGTAGCTGCCGACGAGCGACCGGGCCACCTCGACCCCCCGCGCCTCGAGCAACCTGCGTGCCTGACCATAGACGACGTACAGCTCCGAGGCAGGGGTGCCGCCCATGCCGTTGACCAGGAGCAGCACGCGCTCGCCGCCGGTCAGCGCGAGGTCGTCCGCGACGGCGGTCACGAGCATCTCGGTGATCTCGTCGGCGCTCGCGAGCGGGATCCGGTGCCGGCCGGGCTCGCCGTGGATGCCGATGCCGATCTCGACCTCGTCGTCGGGCAGGTCGAAGCTCGGCCGGCCGGCGTGCGGCACGGTGCACGCCGTCAGCGCGACGCCCATGGTCCGCACGTTCGCCACGACCCGCTGGGCGACGGCCGTCACGGCGTCGAGGTCGTCGCCGCGCTCGGCCGCGGCGCCGGCGATCTTCTCGACGGCGACGGTCCCCGCGACGCCGCGGCGCCCCGCGGTGTACAGCGAGTCCTCGACCGCGACGTCGTCGTTCACCAGGACCGTGCGGACCACGAGGTCGTCGGCCTCGGCGAGCTCGACCGCCGTCTCGAAGTTGAGCACGTCGCCCGTGTAGTTCTTGACGATCGCGAGGACCCCGGCGCCGCCGTCCGCCGCCGTGAACGCGGGCGCGATCTGGTCGGGGGTCGGCGAGGTGAACATCGCCCCCGGCACGGCCGCGTCGAGCATGCCGTGACCCACGAAGCCCGCGTGCAGCGGCTCGTGCCCGCTGCCGCCGCCGCTCACGAGCCCGACCTTGCCCGCCACCGCCCCGCCCGCCCGGGCCACGAACAGCGGGTCGGCGTGCACCGCCACGAGGTCGGCGTGCGCGAGCCCGAAGCCCTGGACGGACTCGGTGACCACGTGCTGCGGGTCGTTGATGAGCTTCTTCACCGGGGACCTCTCCTTCTCTGCCGGACGCGCGCCGGGATGCGTGCCGGACGCCCGCCGGACCCGTGCCGAGGACCGGCCACGGCTACCGGCGGCGGCGCCGGGGTCCCCTCACACTTGCCGCGCCCTGGACGAGCGTCAAGCGCACGCCAGGCGCACGACGCCCCCGGTGCACGTAGGTGCACCGGGGGGCGACGTGCGGGCGACGTCAGTCGCGGCCGAGCAGCGTCCGCGCCTGGGCGACGAGCACGACCGAGCCCGTGATCAGGACGCCTGCGCCGTACTGCGCCTCGCTCTCGGCCCGGTTCGACGCGAGCGCGATCGCGTCGTCGAGCCGCTCCGCGACGTGCACGCGGTCCTCGCCGAACACGTCGACCGCGACCTCGGCGAGGTCCGGGACGTCGAGGGCCCGCGACGACGCGGCGCGCGTCACGACGACCTCGGCGAGCAGCGGCTCGAGGCCCGCGAGGATGCCCTCGGGGTCCTTGTCCGCCATGACGCCCACGACGCCGACGAGCCGCGTGAACTCGAAGGCCTCCTCGACCGCCGAGACGAGCGCAGCGACGCCCGCGGGGTTGTGCGCGGCGTCGACCAGGATCGTCGGGCTCGTGCGGACGACCTCGAGCCGCCCGGGCGACGACATGTCCGCGAACGCCGCCTCGACGACCTCGCCGCTCAGCGCCGCGCCGCCCGTGAGCAGGCTCTCGACCGCGACGAGTGCCAGGAGCGCGTTGTGCGCCTGGTGCTCGCCGTACAGCGGCAGGAACACGTCCTGGTAGACCGCACCGGTGCCCCGCAGCGCGATCAGCTGCCCGCCCACCGCGACCTGGCGGTCGACGACCTCGATGTCGACGCCCTCGCGCAGCACCCGGGCGCCGCGCTCGGCGGCGGCTTGCAGCAGGACACCCTCGACGTCCTCGTCCTGCGCCGCCAGGACCGCGGTCGCGCCGTCCTTGATGATCCCGGACTTCTCGCTCGCGATCTCGACGAGCGTGTCGCCGAGGTAGCGCTCGTGGTCCTTGGCGACGGTCGTGACGACCGCGACCTCGCCGTCGACGACGTTCGTCGCGTCCCACGTGCCGCCGAGCCCCACCTCGACGACGGCGACCTCGACGGGCGCGTCGGCGAACGCCGCGAACGCCATCACGGTGAACACCTCGAAGAAGCTGAGCCGCGGACCACCGCGCTCGAGCGAGCGGGTGTCGACCATGTGGACGTACGGCGCGACGTCCTGCCACACCTCGACGAAGCGCTCGTCGCTGATCGGCTCGCCGTCGACCGTGATGCGCTCGGTCACGCGCGTCAGGTGCGGGCTCGTGAACCGGCCCGTGCGCAGCCCGTGCTCGCGCAGGAGCCGCTCGACCATGCGCGCCGTCGACGTCTTGCCGTTGGTCCCCGTGATGTGGACCGTGCGGAACGCGTGCTGCGGGTCGCCCAGCAGCTCGCAGACCTCGCGCACGCGGTCGAGGGACGGCTCGATGTCGTTCTCGGGCGCGCGCTCGAGGATCGCGGCGTACACCTCGTCGGCCGCCGAGCGTGCGGCGGCCTCGGCCTCGCGGCGCAGGTGCTCCGCGCCGCCCGGCTCGCCGGAGTACCCGGACGGCCCGCTGTCGCGCTTCGCGGCGCTCATGCCCGGGCCACCCGGACGACGAGCTCGGTCCCGCCACCGGGCGTCACGACGATCTCGGTCGCGAGCGTCTCGGCCGCGAGGAACTCCCGGTGCGTCTCGATCGCGGTCAGGCCCTCGGCCGGGACGTCGAGCTCGAGCACGATGCGGTCGCTGACCTGCAGGCCCGCGGCCTTGCGTGCGTCCTGCACGGCACGGACCGCGTCGCGCGCGTAGCCCTCGGCGCGCAGCTCGTCGTCGAGCGCGAGGTCGAGCACGACGAACCCGCCGCCCGGCAGCACCGCGGCGGCCAGGTCACCGGCTCCCCCGGCGGCGACGACCGTCGCGAGCTCGTACTCGCCGTCCGCGAGCGTCACGTCGCCGCCCGCCGTGCGGACCACGACCTCGCCGTCCGGCGCCTGCTCCCAGTCGCCGGCCTTCGCGGCACGGATGACGTCCTGGACGCCGCGCCCGAGCCGGGGCCCGGCGGCGCGCGCGTTCACGGACAGCCGGGTCTCGACGCCGACATCGGTCGCCGCCGCGTCGTCGAGCGAGAGCAGCGTGACGCCCTTGACGTTGAGCTCGGCGCCGACGAGGTCCGCGAACGGCTCGACGGCCGTGGGGTCCGCGAGCGCGACCCGGAGCTCGCGCAGCGGCTGGCGCACGCGCAGGGAGTGCGCCTTGCGCAGACCGAGCGCGGTCGACACGATCGCGCGCACGCGGTCGACGGCCGCGACGAGCTCGTCGTCGGCGGGCAGCGCGGTGTCGTCGACCGAGCCCTGCACGAGGCTCGGCCAGTCGGTCAGGTGCACGCTGCGGCCCCCGGTCAACCCGCGCCAGACCTCCTCGGAGACCAGCGGCGCGAGGGGTGCCATGACTCGGGCGAGCGTCTCGAGCGCGGTCCACAGGGTGTTGAACGCGCCGGCGTCCTCGCTCCAGAACCGCTCGCGCGACGTCCGGACGTACCAGTTGGTGAGCACGTCGAGATGCTCGCGCACGCTCTCGCACGCGCCCGGGACGTCGTAGGCGTCGAGCTGCGCGGTGACCTCCTCGACGAGCGTGCGCGTGCGGGCCAGCAGGTACCGGTCCATCGTCGCGAGCCCGGGCAGGTCCTCGGCGGTCACCCGGCGCGCGGTCAGGCCCTCGCCGCCGTTCGCCGCGCCCGCGTAGAGCGCGAAGAAGTACCACGTGCTCCACAGCGGGAGCAGCACCTGGCGGACCTCGGCGCGGATGCCCTCCTCGGTGACCACCAGGTTGCCGCCGCGCAGGATCGGGCTGGCCATGAGGAACCAGCGCATCGCGTCGGAGCCGTCGCGGTCCAGCACCTCGGACACGTCGGGGTAGTTGCGCAGCGACTTGCTCATCTTGCGGCCGTCGGACCCGAGCACGATGCCGTGCGAGACGGCCGTGCCGAACGAGGGGCGGTCGAACAGCGCGGTCGCGAGCACGTGCAGCGTGTAGAACCAGCCGCGCGTCTGCCCGATGTACTCCGTGATGAAGTCGCCCGGGTAGTGGTGCTCGAACCACTCGGCGTTCTCGAACGGGTAGTGCACCTGCGCGAACGGCATCGAGCCGGAGTCGAACCACACGTCGAGCACGTCGGGGATGCGGCGCATCGTGGACCGGCCGGTCGGGTCGTCCGGGTTCGGGCGCGTCAGGTCGTCGATGAACGGCCGGTGCAGGTCCGTGACCTCGACCCCGAAGTCGGCCTCGAGCTCCGCGAGGGAGCCGTAGACGTCGCGGCGCGGGTAGGCCGGGTCGTCGCTCTCCCACACCGGGATGGGCGTGCCCCAGTAGCGGTTGCGCGAGATCGACCAGTCGCGGGCGCCCGCGAGCCACTTGCCGAACTGCCCGTCCTTGATGTGGTCGGGGACCCACGCGATCTTGTCGTTGAGCTCGACCATGCGGTCGCGGAACTCGGTCACGCGCACGAACCAGCTCGACACCGCCTTGTAGATCAGCGGGTTCCGGCACCGCCAGCAGTGCGGGTAGGAGTGCTGGTACGTCTCGTGGCGCACGACGACGGCACGGTCCTCGGCGTGCACGGCCGCGAGCGGGCCCGTGCCGGCCTTGAGGTCCGCGATCACGTGCGGGTTCGCGTCGAACACCTGCTGGCCCGCGTAGTCGGGCACCTCCGTCGTGAAGCGGCCCTTGGAGTCGACCGGGACGACGGGCGTGATGCCCGCCGCCGCGCAGACCGCCATGTCCTCCTCGCCGAAGGCGGGCGCGAGGTGCACGAGGCCGGTGCCGTCCTCGGTCGAGACGAAGTCGCCCACCAGCACGCGGTGCGCGTTCGGGTGACCCGCGAAGTAGGGGAACGGCGGCGTGTACGACCGGCCCGCGACCTCGGCGCCCGTGAGGTGCTCGACGACCGTCGCGTCCTCGCCGAGCTCGCGCGCGTAGGAGGCGAGGCGCGACGCCGCGAGCAGCACGCGGTCGCCCGCGAGCGGGCCCTCGACGGGGGCGACGACGACGTAGTCGATCTCGGGACCGACCGCGACGGCCAGGTTGCTCGGCAGCGTCCACGGGGTCGTCGTCCAGACCAGCGCGAGCTCGCCCGTCTCGAGGCGCACGCCCACCGTCAGCGCCGGGTCCTGGCGCGACTGGTAGACGTCGTCGTCCATCCGCAGCTCGTGGTTCGACAGCGGGGTCTCGTCCCGCCAGCAGTACGGCAGCACCCGGTAGCCCTCGTACGCGAGACCCTTGTCGTAGAGCTGCTTGAACGCCCAGACGACCGACTCCATGTAGGTCAGGTCGAGCGTCTTGTAGTCGTTGTCGAAGTCGACCCAGCGCGCCTGGCGCGTCACGTACTCGCGCCACTCGTCGGTGTACTTGAGCACCGACGTGCGGCAGGCCTCGTTGAACGCGGCGATGCCCATCTCGTCGATCTGCGACTTGTCGGTGATGCCGAGCACGCGCTCGGCCTCGAGCTCGGCGGGCAGCCCGTGCGTGTCCCACCCGAAGCGGCGCTCGACCCGGCGGCCCCGCTGGGTCTGGTAGCGCCCGACGAGGTCCTTCGCGTACCCCGTGAGCAGGTGACCGTAGTGCGGCAGGCCGTTCGCGAACGGCGGGCCGTCGTAGAAGACGAACTCGTTCGCGCCGTGCTCGCCCGCGGGGCGCTGGTCGATCGAGGCCTGGAACGTGCCGTCGGCCGCCCAGTGGGCGAGCACGTCCTTCTCGAGGGACGGCAGGTCGGGGCTCGCGGGCACACCGTCGTCGGCGCGGTGCAGCGGATAGGCCATGGTCTTCGGGCTCCCGGGGTCGGTCGTGCGCTCTCGTCACCTGCACGAGGACGACGGCCCCGGTTCTCGCCGGTCGCCACCGCGGTACCACCCCGCTTGCCACGCCCCGCGAACGGGTGCGCGACCTCTCTCCGACGGCTGTGACGGGCCTGCCCCGTCCGGTTCTACTGGGCGGCGCGCTCCCGTGGGCCGGGCGTGCACCGCTGTTCTTCCGGAGGCTCACCGGTGATGGCCGGGTCGACGCCTGTGCCCGCCATCCTAGACGCCGGTGCGGTGGGGACCGCCAGCGGGATCCGGGCCGCGCCGAGCTCGTGCGTCCCGGCGCCGCGCGTCAGATCGCGGCCGAGCCGCCCGGGCGCCAGACGGCCTCGTCGACCCAGTGCCGCGTCGCGGACTCGTCGACGCGGCGGTCGTACTCCTCGGGCGTGATGGCCCCGCTCTCGAGCGCGGTGAGGTTCTCGACGTCCTCGCGGTTGGGCACCCAGCCGCCCGCCGCCGCCCGCACGAACGACTGCGCGACGGAGCGGCGCTGCTGCGCGTCGAGCGGCTCGAACAGGTCGGGCCACAAGGCCTCGACGTCGGGCTCCTCGTGCATCGCCGGTCCCCCTCCTCGCGCTGCGCGACGGACGGCCGGGCAGCACGGCCGACTGTACGCAGCGCCGGTCCGGACGTCTCGCGGTGCGATGATCTCGCCCGTGACCTACCGCCTCGTCCTGCTCGACCTCGACGGCACCCTGACCGACTCGGCCCCCGCGATCACCGCCTCGGTGCGCGCCGCGTACGCCGCGATGGGCATCCCCGCACCGGACGCAGCGACCCTGCGGACCTTCGTGGGGCCGCCGATCTGGGACAACTTCACGGCCCACGGCGTCCCGCCGGAGCTCGTCGAGACCGGCATCGCCGCCTACCGCGCCGACTACGCCGAGCGGGCGACGCGGGACGCGGTCCTGTACCCCGGCATCGTCGAGCTGCTGACCGCGCTGCGCGCCGCCGGCCTGCGCGCCGCGGTCGCGACGTCCAAGCCCGAGCCGACGGCCCGGCGCATCGCCGCGCACTTCGGCCTGGACGCGCTCGTCGACGGCGTGTTCGGCGCGACGTTCGACCAGACGCGCGCGAGCAAGGCCGCCGTCGTCGCGCACGCGCTGGACTCGCTCGACGCGCGGGACCTCGCCGCGCGCGGGGAGGTCGTCATGGTCGGCGACCGTGAGCACGACGTGCTCGGCTCGCGCGCGCACGGCGTCGGGTGCATCGCGGTGACGTGGGGCTACGCCCCGGCCGGCGAGCTCGAGGCCGCGGCCCCGCTGGCGACCGTCACGTCCGTCGACGAGCTGCACGCGCTGCTCGTCGACGGGCACCGGGACGCGATGCCGGCGGCCGCCTCGTGAGCGCCGTCGACATCCTCGGCTGGGCGGGGTCGGTGCTGCTCGTCTACTCGGTGCTGCAGTCCCGCATGCTGCGGTTCCGCGTGCTGAACCTCGCCGCGTCCGGTGCGCTCGTGGTGTTCAACGCGCTGATCGGGGTGTGGCCGATGGTCGCGATGAACGTCGCGCTGTGCGCGATCAACGCGTGGTTCGTCGTGAGCCTGCTGCGGCGCCGGAGCACCGGGACCGCCTTCGAGTGGGTCGCCGCCGCCCCCGACGACCCCTTCGTCGCCCACTTCCTGGCCCAGCACGGGGAGGACGTCGAGCGGTTCTGGCCCGCGGCGCGTGCCCTGCGGACCCTCGACGTGGCGCCGCCGAACGTGCTGTGCGCGCTCGTGCTGCACGGCGACGTCACGGTCGGGCTCGTCGTGGCGGTCCGCGAGCGCGACGCCGCACACGGGGAGACGTGGGAGCTGCTCGTCGACTACGTGGTCCCGGGCTACCGCGACTACACCGCGGGGTCGCTCATCTACTCCCCCGCCGGACCGTTCGCGGCACGCGGGGCCCAGCGCGTCGTCAGCACCGGGGTCGTGGCCCCGAGCGTGCGGCCGTACCTGCACCGCGCCGGGTTCGGGCTCGACGGCGAACGGTGGGCGCGCGCGCTCTGACACGGCCGATCGGGTGGTCGACCGGCGCGAGCGCCTCGTCGGCGGCCTCGGCGCCGCGACCGGCCACTACGGTGACCGCATGATGTTCGACGGCCCCATGGAGTACCTGCTCATCGGCGTGCTGGGGTACGCCGTCCCCATCGGGCTGCTCACCCTCTTCGTGTACTGGGTCGTACGCCGGGCGGTCCGGGACGGCATGCGCGACGCGGCGCTGCGTGGCGTGGGCCTGCGTGACGCGGCGGTCGACCGGCTCCCCGCCGCCGCGCCCCAGGACGGACCCGAGCCGCCCCGAGAGAAGTGACGGGCGGTCCGCGCCACGGGCGGGGACCCGCTCAGCCGCCTGCCGGTCGCCGCGCGATCTGCGTGTTGGAGACCTGGGCGCGCGGGCGGACCACGAGCGTGTCGATGTTGACGTGGTGCGGGCGGGTGAGGGCGAACGTGATGACGTCGGCGACGTCCTCCGCGAGCAGCGGCTCGTAGCCCTCGTAGATCGTGGCGGCGCGCTCGGCGTCCCCACCGAAGCGCACGAGCGAGAACTCCTCGGTCGCGACGTTGCCGGGCGCGACGTCGATGACCCGGACGGGCTCGCCGATGAGCTCGAGCCGCAGCGTCGTCGTGAGCATCCGCTCGGCGTGCTTGACGCCCGTGTACCCGCCACCGCCCTCGTAGGGCGCGATGCCCGCGGTCGAGGTGACGACGAGCACGTCGCCGCGACCGCTCGCGCGCAGCGCCGGGAGCAGGGCCTTCGTGATGCGCAGCGTCCCGAGCACGTTCGTCTCGTACATCCAGCGCCAGCCCTCGACGTCGGCGTGCTCGACGCGGTCCAGCCCGAGCGCACCGCCCGCGTTGTTGACCAGCGAGGTCAGGCCGCCGGTCGCCTCGACGTGCGCGGTCAGCCGCGCGACGTCGTCGTCCGAGGTGATGTCGCACGCGAACGGCTCGGCACCCGTCTCCGCCGCGAGCGCCTCGAGCCGGTCGGCGCGGCGCGCGACGGCGACGACGTCCCAGCCCTCGGCGCGCAGCCGGCGCACCGTCGCCGCCCCGATCCCCGACGAGGCCCCGGTGACGACGGCGCGCAGCCGCGTCGTGCTCGGTGCGCCGTCCGCGGTCTCCCCGGTCGTGCCCTGCGTCGTGCCGTCCGTCCCCGTCGTGCTCACAGCTCTCCCTCGATCACGGTCAGTGCCTCGTCGTACACGGCCAGCGCCCGCGCCACCTCGTCGTCCGTGACGACGCACGGCGGCACCACGTGCAGCCGGTTGTCGGCGAGGAACGGCAGCAGGTCGCGGGCCATCATCTCCGACTTCAGGCGGCCCATGAGCGCGGGGGCCAGCGGCTCGCGGGTCGCCGGGTCCGCGACGAGCTCGAGCGCCCAGAAGACCCCGAGCCCGCGCACCTCCCCGATCACGGGGTGGCGGTCCGCGAGCGCGGCGAGCCCGGGTGCCAGCACGTCGGTGCCGATGCGCGCGGCGTTCTCGACGAGGTGCTCGCGCTCCATCGTCTCGAGGGTCGCGACGACGGCCGCCATCGCGAGCGGGTGGCCCGAGTAGGTGAGGCCGCCCGGGAACACGCGGTCGTCGAAGGTCGCCGCGATCTCGTCGGAGATGAGGACGCCGCCCGCGGGCACATAGCCGGAGTTGACCCCCTTCGCGAACGTCACGAGGTCGGGGCGCACCCCCCAGTGGTCGAGCGCGAGCCACGCGCCCGTGCGGCCGAAGCCCGACATGACCTCGTCGAGGATCAGCAGGACGCCGTAGCGGTCGCACAGCGCTCGCACCCCGGCGAGGTAGCCGTCGGGCGGCACGAGCACCCCGCCGGTCCCGACCACCGTCTCGAGCAGCACCGCGGCGACGGACGCGGGCCCCTCGCACTGGAGCACCCGCTCGAGGTGGTGCAGCGCGCGCTCGGACTCCTCCTCGGGCGTGCTCGCCCAGAACTCACTGCGGTAGAGGTAGGGCCCGAACGCGTGCACGTGACCGCGCGCGAACTCGTTGGGCACGCGGCGCCAGTCCCCCGTCGCGACGACCGCCGCACCGGTGTTGCCGTGGTACGACCGGTACAGCGAGACGACCTTGTCACGGCCCGTGTGCAGGCGAGCGAGCCGGATCGCGTTCTCGTTGGCGTCGGCGCCGCCATTGGTGAAGAACACCTTGTGCATGCCCGCGGGTGCGTGCGCGACGACCGCCCGCGCCGCGAGCCCGCGCGTGAGGTTCGCGGTCGCCGGAGCGACGGTCGGGAGCAGGTCGGCCTGCATCTGGATCGCCTCGACGACCGCGGGGTGGCCGTGACCGATGTTGGTGTTGACGAGCTGGCTCGAGAAGTCGAGGTAGCGGCGGCCCGCGTGGTCCCACACCTCGCAGCCCGAGCCGCCCGCGACGACGAACGGCGTGAGCGCGCCCTGCGCCGACCACGAGTGGAAGACGTGCGCGCGGTCGAGCTCGGCGGCACGCACGTCGTCGGGGTGCGGTGCGAGGTCCGGCTGGGGTGCCGGCGGTGCAGCGGTCATGGCGGGACGCCTTCCTGGTCGCGGTGGTGCGTCGTCCGTGGTGGGTCGTGCGGGGTGGCGCGTGCGGGGCCGGACCGGTGCGGGGTGCGCCGGGCCGCCGAGCCGCCGGGGTGGGCGCGGACCGCGTGCAGGGCCCGCGCCCACCCCGGACGGACGGTCAGGCGCCGCCGGGCTCGAGCGTCACGTCGACGGGCTCGAAGTCGGCGCCCGTCACGTCGACACCCTCCTCCTCGAGCTCCTCGAGCGCCCGGTCGACGTACTCGTTGGTGAACGCCGGCTCGGCCGGCTCCTCGGAGATGATCGTCGCGCCCGTCTCGTTGGAGGTCGTCAGCGACATCTCGACGGTCGCGTCCCACGCGGCCTCGTCGATGTGCCCGATCCCGCCCGTGCTCGGCCAGATGAGCTTGTTGACCTCGTTGGTCATCCACAGCTGGTGGCTCGTGCCGAGGGTCGAGCCGGCCTCGGTCACGTGGTCCGCGGCCTCCTGCGGGTTGTCCCGTGCGAACGCCCAGCCGCGGATCGTAGCCTTGAGGAACTTCACCGTCGTCTCGGCGTACTCCTCGTCGTCCGCGAGGCGGCCCTGGTCCGCCCAGATCGCGTCCTGGAGCATCGCGGTGCCCTCCTCGTTCCAGTCGATGACCGTGAAGTCCTCGGGCTGGTAGAGCTCGCCGGTCTCCGGGTCCTCCGCCTCGAGCAGCTGCGCGTACTCGTTGTAGGTCATGGCCTGGGCCGCGTCGATGTCGCCCGCGAGGAACGCGTTCATGTCGAACGCCTGCTGCACGATCTCGAAGTCCGTGACGCCGGCCTCGTTGAGGCCCGCGAAGAGCTCCCACTCGTTGCCGTAGCCCCAGCTGCCGATCTTCTTGCCCGCGAGGTCCTCGACCGAGTCGATCCCCGAGTCGGCGAACGCGACCTGCAGCGTCGCGGACCGCTCGAAGATCTGCGCGACGTCGACGATGTCGGCGCCCTGCTCGATCGAGCCGAGCACCTTGGGCACCCAGGCGACGGCGTAGTCGACCTCGCCGTTCGCGAGGGCGTCCTGCGGGACGACGTCCCCGCCGCTCGGCAGGATCTCGACGTCCAGGCCCTCGTCGGCGTAGAAGCCCTCGGCGAGCGCCGCGTAGTAGCCGGCGAACTGCGCCTGCGTGAGCCACTGGAGCTGGAGCTTGACGGGCGTCATCCCGTTCGCGGACCCGCTGGCGCCCGCCTCGGGCTCGCTGTCGCCGGCGCAGCCCGCGAGCGTGAGCGCGGCCGTGAGCCCGAGCGCCGTCGCGGCCCACCGTGCGCGTGTGGTGTCCCTCATGTCATCGCCTTCCGTCGGTGTGCGTGGGGGCCGCCCCTGCCCCGGGCGGGGTCGTGCGGGGCCCTGCGTGCTGCGGTGATCGACCGACCTGGCGACGTCGGCAGGTGGACCTCTGTGGTGGGCGTCAGCCCGGCGCCTGGTGCCGGGTCACGGCCCGCTCGGCGGCGAGCGTCGCGGCGTAGAAGACGAGCCCCACGACGATGCCGCCGACGACGTACGCCCAGGCGCGCGCGTAGTTGCTGCCTGCGGCGGCGGTCGTGATGAACGAGCCGATGCCCGAGCGGGGTCCGCCGAAGTACTCCGCGACGATCGCGGAGATGACGGCCAGCGACGACGCGAGGCGCAGGCCGGTGAAGACGAACGGCACGGCCGCGGGGATCGTCACGGTGCGGGTCACCTGGCGCGGCGTCGCCGCGAGGACCCGCATGAGGTCCCGGTGCACCGGTCGGACCTGGCGCAGCCCGCGCAGCGAGTTCACGAACACCGGGACCGCCACCGCGAGCGCCGCGACGAGCTGGCGGGCGACCTCCGAGCTCGCGCCGTACATCGTGTAGAGCACCGGGGCGAGCGCGACGATCGGGACGACCGCGAGCGCCGCCACGAGCGGCCCGAGCAGCGCGTCGGCCGCCCGGGTGCGGGCCGCGAGCACCGCGAGGCCGATCCCGGCGAGCGAGCCGAGCACGAGCCCGACGAGCGCGTTCGTGCCGGTGACGAGCGCGGCGGCGGCGATCGCGGGCAGGAACGCGACCAGCTCGGCGCCGATCGTGGCCGGGCCGGGCAGCAGGTAGGCGGGGAGGTCGCCGAGCGTCACCGCGGCCTGCCACGCGCAGAGCGTCACGACGCCGAGGACGACGGGGGCCAGCACGCGCTGCGCCGTGTCGGCACGGGCCGCGACGGACACCGGGCGGCGCGGCGTGGCCCGCGTGCGGGGGCGGGGCAGGGTCGACGGTGGACGCGTCGCGTCGGGCGGCGCGGCGGTGCCGGCCGCGGGCGTCGCGGGCGCGCTCACGGGACGTCGACCCCGCGGGCCGGCACGAGCGCCCCGCCGTGCAGCGCCTCGCGCACCGCGGTGACGGCCGCGAAGTACGCGGTGTCCTCGCGCACGCCGTCCTCACGCCCGGCGGCCCGCCCGAGCCCGACGTCGACGACCGTGCGGATCCGGCCCGGGCGGGGCGACATCACCACGACCCGGTCCGAGAGGAAGACCGCCTCGGGGATCGAGTGCGTGACGAACACGACGGCGGCCCGGGTCTCGGCGCAGATCCGCACGAGCTCGTTCTGCAGCCGCTCGCGGGTCATCTCGTCGAGCGCCCCGAACGGCTCGTCCATGAGCAGCAGGCTCGGCTCCTCGGCGAGCGCGCGGGCGATCGCGACCCGCTGCTGCATGCCGCCCGAGAGCTGGTCGGGGAAGTGGTCCGCGAAGTCGGTGAGCCCGACGAGCGCGAGCATCTCCTCGGCGCGGGCCCGCCGGGCGGCCTTGCCGGTCCCGTGCAGCGCGAGCGGCAGCTCGACGTTCGCGCGGACCGTGCGCCACGGCAGGAGGCCCGCCTGCTGGAACGCGATGCCGTAGTCGTGCGCGAGGCGGGCCTGCTCGGGGCTGCGGCCGAAGACCTCGATGGTCCCGGACGTCGGGGCGTCGAGGTCCGCGACGAGCCGCAGGAGCGTGCTCTTGCCGCAGCCGGACGGGCCGATGAGCGAGACGAACTCCCCCGCGGCGACGGCGAGGTCGACGTCGTCGAGCGCGGTCACGCTCGCGCCCCCGCTGCCCGGGAACACCCGGCTCACGCCCCGGACGTCGACCGCGACGGCGCTCACGCGGGCACCTCGGCCCGGCGGTAGCGGCCCAGCGGGGCGCCGAGCAGCGCGACGGCGCCCGACGCCACGAGCCCGAGGGCGATCGCCCCGAAGATCGGCGCCCACGGCTTCGCGGGGTCGCTGCTCGCGAAGTTGGCCAGCTCGAGGATCATGCGTCCGACACCTCCGGGGAGTCCGGTCGAGACCTCGGCGACGACGGTCCCGACGACGGCGGCCGCGGCTGCGAGGCGCAGCGCGGGGAGCAGGTAGGGCACGGACGCGGGCAGGTGCAGGCGCACGAGCGCCTGCCACCACCCCGCGCCGTAGCTGGTGAGGAGCTCGCGGTGGATCGTGTCGGGCGACTGCAGCCCGCGCAGCGCCCCGACCGCGACGGGGAAGAACGCGAGGTAGGACGCGATCACCGCGACCGACATCCAGCCCTGCCACTCGAACGAGCCGAGCTCGAGCTTCGAGCCCCACGACTTCACGAGCGGCGCGAGCGCGATGAGCGGGACCGTCTGGCTCAGCACGACGAACGGCAGCACCGCGCGCTCGGCGAGCCGGACGCGCTGCATGAGCACCGCGAGCGCGAGGCCCACGGTGACGCCGAGCACCCAGCCGACGGCCGCGACCCGCAGGCTCGCCGCGCACGCCTGCACGACGGCGACCCACAGCGCCGGGGCGCCGGCCGCGCCGGTCACCGGCTCGGCGAGCCGGGCGAGCATGTCCGTCACGTGCGGCATCGCGAGGTCGGACGTGCGCGGCAGGAGCCGCAGCTCCCCGACGAGCCAGCCGTCGTCGGGCCCGAGGAGCTTGTAGCCCTCCCAGGCCGCGACCACGAGGGCGAGCGCCGCGAGACCGAGGCCGGCGCTGCGGGCCGGGCGCGCGACGGCGGCACCAGCCCGGCGCACCGCCGCCGGTCGCACCGCACCCGGTCGCACCGCACCCGGTCGCTCGCTCACGCGGTCGCCACGACGGTCTCGCGCAGCGCGGGGATGACGCGCTCGCCGTACATCCGCAGGGTCTCCTCCTTGTTGTCGTGCTGGAGGTAGCCGGCGAACTGCGTGACACCGAGCGCGCGCAGGGCCTCGAGCTTCTCGACGTGCTCGCGCGGGCTGCCGAGCAGGCAGAACCGCTCGACGATCTCGTCGGGCACGAAGTCCGCGTGGGTGTTCCCGGCGCGCCCGTGCTGGTTGTAGTCGTACCCCTGCCGGCCCTCGATGTAGTCCGTGAGGGCCTTCGGCACGGTCGACCCGGCGCCGTACTTCGTCACGATGTCCGCGACGTGGTTGCCGACCATGCCGCCGAACCAGCGGCACTGCTCGCGCATGTGCGCCCGCTCGGCCGGGGAGTCGCCGTTGCCGACGTACATCGGGGCGGCGACGCAGAACTTCACCGTGTCGGGGTCCCGCCCGGCCTGCTCGGCGGCGTCCCGGACCGTGCGGATCATCCACGCGGCCACGTCGAGGTCCGCGAGCTGCAGGATGAACCCGTCCCCCACCTCCCCGGTGAGCCTGAGCGCGAGCGGCCCGTACGCGGCGACCCACAGCTCGAGCGCGGAGCCGTGGCTCCACGGGAACCGGACCTTCGCCCCGTTGACCTCGACCGCGCGGTCGTTCGCGAGCTCGCGGATCACGTGGATCGACTCGCGCAGCGTGGCGAGGTTCGACGGCCGCCCGTTGAGCGTCCGCACCGCCGAGTCCCCGCGCCCGATGCCGCACACGGTCCGGTTGCCGTACATCTCGTTGAGCGTCGCGAACAGCGACGCCAGCACGGTCCAGTCCCGCGTCGCGGGGTTCGTGACCATCGGGCCGACGACCACCTTGCGCGTCGCGGCCAGGATCGCGGAGTAGATGACGAACGGCTCCTGCCACAGCAGGTGCGAGTCGAACGTCCACACGTAGTCGAAGCCGTGCGTCTCCGCCTGGCGCGCGAGCTCGACGGTGCGCGAGGCCGGGGGGTTCGTCTGCAGGACGACGCCGAAGTCCATGGGGTGCTCCGTTCGGGTCAGATGAGGTACTGCGACAGCTCGCGCCGGACGTAGCGGCCGTGCCCGGCGCGCCCGTGGAACTCGCCGCCGTCGACGACGACCGACCCGCGCGAGAGGACCGTGTCGACGTGCCCGTCGACCTCGAAGCCCTCCCAGGCCGAGTAGTCCATCTGCATGTGGTGGGTCTTCCCGAGCCCGATCGACGTGTGGCCGGCGGGGTCGTAGACGACGAGGTCGGCGTCCGCGCCGGGGGCGATCACGCCCTTGCGCCCGTACATGCCGAACATCCGCGCGGGCGTCGTCGAGCAGATCTCGACCCACCGCTCGAGGGTGATCTCGCCCGTGACGACGCCCTGGTAGAGCAGGTCGAGGCGGTGCTCGACCGAGCCGATGCCGTTGGGGATCTTCGAGAAGTCGCCCACGCCCAGCTGCTTCTGGGTCAGGCAGAACGGGCAGTGGTCGGTCGAGACGAGCTGCAGGTCGTTGGTGCGCAGCGCGCGCCACATGTGGTCCTGGTGGCGCTCGGCCCGCGAGCGCAGCGGCGTCGAGCACACCCACTTCGCGCCGTCGAAGCCCGGCGCCCCGAGCTGCTCCTCGAGCGAGAGGTACAGGTACTGCGGGCACGTCTCGCCGAACACGTTCTGACCCTCGTCACGGGCGAGCGCGATCTGGTGCGCGGCCTGCTTCGCCGAGACGTGCACGACGTACAGCGGGGCGCCCGTGAGGTTCGCGAGCATGATCGCGCGGTGCGTCGCCTCGGCCTCCGCCTGCCAGGGCCGGGTGAGCCCGTGGAACACCGGGTCGGTGTCGCCGCGGGCGAGCGACTGCTGCACCAGGAGGTCGATGACCGAGCCGTTCTCGGCGTGCATCATGATCATCGAGCCGTTCGAGGCGGCCTTCTGCATGGCCTTGACGATCTGGCCGTCGTCGGACAGGAACACGCCCTTGTAAGCCATGAAGAGCTTGAAGCTCGACACGCCCTCCGCGACGAGCTCGTCCATCGCGGCGAGCGAGGAGTCCTGCACGTCGCTGAGGATCTGGTGGAACCCGTAGTCGATCGCGCACGCCCCGGCGGCCTTGTCCTGCCACAGCGCGTACTGCTCGAGCGGGTTCTCCCCCGCGTACTGCACGACGAAGTCGACGATCGTCGTCGTGCCTCCCCACGCGGCCGCCCTGGTGCCGGTCTCGAAGGTGTCGGAGGCGGACGTGCCGCCGAACGGCATCTCCATGTGCGTGTGCGCGTCGATGCCGCCGGGGATGACGTACTTCCCGGTCGCGTCGACCACGCGGTCGACCGAGGCGGCGAGGTCGTGGCCGAGCAGCGTCGAGCCGGGCGCCAGGACGGCGGCGATCTGCTCGCCGTCGACGAGCACGTCGGCGGCGCCGCGGCCGGTCGCGTTCACGACGGTGCCGCCGGTGATCAGGGTCGTGCTCATGCGGGACGTCCTCTCCGGGGGCGCGGGGCCGGCACGGGGGCCGCGGTCACGGCGCGACGATCGGGGCGTAGGCGTCGGGGCGGCGGTCGCGGAAGAACTGCCAGCGCTCGCGCACCTCGCGGACCTGGTCGAGGTCGACGTCCCGGACGATCAGCCCCGCCTCGGTCGAGGACGCGACGTCGCCGACGACGTTCCCGTCGGGCCCGACGACGTACGACGAGCCGTAGAACGCGACCGCCTCGTCGCCGTACTCGTTGGTCTCCGCGCCGACGCGGTTGCACGCCGCGACGAAGTAGCCGTTCGCGATGGCGGCGGCCGGCTGCTCGATCTCCCAGAGCTTGTTGGAGATGCCGGGCGCGGTGGCGTTGGGGTTGAACACGATCTCGGCGCCGTTGAGGGCCAGCGTGCGCCAGCCCTCCGGGAAGTGCCGGTCGTAGCAGATGTTGACGCCGATCTTCCCGACCGCGGTCTCGAACACCGGCCAGCCGAGGTTGCCCGGGCGGAAGTAGAACTTCTCCCAGAACTTCGGCAGGTGCGGGATGTGGTGCTTGCGGTACTTGCCGAGGTAGGTCCCGTCCGCGTCGATCACCGCGGCGGTGTTGTAGAGCACGCCCGGCTGGTCCTCCTCGTAGACCGGGAGCACGATGACGATGCCGAGCTCGGCGGCGAGCTTCGCGAACCGGTCGGTCGTCGGGCCCGGCACGGACTCCGCGTACTCGTAGTACGCCGGGTCCTGCGTGATCCCGAAGTACGGGCCGTAGAAGAGCTCCTGGAAGCAGATCACCTGCGCGCCCTGCGCGGCGGCCTGCCGCGTGAAGTCCTCGTGCAGGGCGGTCATCGACTCCCGGTCGCCCGTCCAGCCCGTCTGGGTCAGCGCCACGCGCACCACGCTCATCGGTCCTCCGCCTCGTCGATCCGTCGTCGCCGCCGGGCGTGCCGGTCGGCGGTCCGGTGCGGGGTCCCGGGCCCGGCGAGGGCCTCGGGGCCACGTCGCCAGGAATGTGACTGTGGGCGTTGAACATTTCTGCGGCGTAACCGTGTGTTTCCCGGGCGAGAACCCCCGTGACGGCCCGGTAAACCTTCGCGGGCCCGTGCCCGGTTCGTCCCGAGCGGAGCGGCCACGGACGCCTTCTGCGCGCCCGGGGACGGCACCATGACGCCATGCCCGAGGACGTCACCCGCGCCGTCGCCACAGCCGACGACTCCCCCGCCGCCGCGCCGGTGCGCCTCGCGGCACACGTCGACGACCGCAGCCCGCGAGGGATCGCCGCGACCGTCGCGCGTCTCGTCCGCTCGGGCGAGCTCGTGCCGGGCGACCGCCTGCCGACCGTGCGCGAGCTCGCCGCGGAGCTCGGGGTCTCGCCCGCGACGGTGAGCGGTGCGTGGCAGGCGCTCGCCGGGGTCGGCCTCGTGGTCTCGCGCGGGCGCGCCGGCACCTACGTCCAGCCCGAGCCCGCGAGCTGGCTCCCCCCGCGGTACCGCGACCTCGCGACCGGCGCACCCGCCGCGCGCCTCGACCTGTCGGCCGGCACCCCCGACCCCGCGCTCCTGCCGGCGCTCGCGCCCGCGCTGCGCCGCGTCGCCGAGCGGACGCCCGCGGCCGGGACGGGGACGTACCTGTCGGCGCCGCTCGTCGAGCCGCTCGAGCGGCTGCTGCGGGCGTCGTGGCCGTTCACCCCGGAGCGCCTCACGGTCGTCGACGGCGCGGTCGACGCGCTGAGCCGCACGCTCGAGCAGGTCGCGCGCTTCGGGGACCGCGTCGTCGTCGAGGACCCCTGCTTCCCGCCGATCCTCGACCTCCTCGACCAGCTCGGCCTCGAGCGGGTGCCCGTCGCCCTGGACCGCCAGGGCCTGCGCCCCGACCTGCTCGCGGCCGCGCTCGACACGGGCGCGAGCGTCGTGGTGCTCCAGCCGCGCGCGCACAACCCGACGGGCGTGAGCATGACGGCGACCCGCGCGCGCGAGCTCGCCCGGGTCCTGCGGGCACCCCGCGAGGGTCCGCGCGTGCACGTCGTCGAGGACGACCACTCGGGTGACATCTGCCGCGCCCCGGACGTGAGCCTGGGCCAGCACCTGCCGCACCGCACGGTGCACGTGCGCTCGTACTCGAAGTCCCACGGGCCCGACCTGCGCATCGCCGCCGTGGGCGGGCCCGCCGCGGTGCTCGACCCGCTCGTCGCCCGCCGGATGCTCGGGCCGGGGTGGACGAGCCGGCTGCTGCAGGAGGTGCTCGTCGACCTCATGACCGACGGCGACGCGATGGGGGCCGTCCTGGACGCTCGCCGCGTCTACTCCGCCCGGCAGCGCGCACTCACCACCGCGCTCGCGGAGCACGGGGTGCACGTCCAGCCCGGCGACGGGATCAACCTGTGGCTGCCCGTCGCCGACGAGGTGGCGGCGCTCGTGCGGCTCGAGGCGGCCGGCATCCGGGTCGCTCCCGGCTCCCCGTTCGTCGCGAGCACGGGCGCGGGCACCGGCGCAGGACCCGCGGACGGCCGGCGCGCGGCGCACGTGCGGGTCACCGTCGGCGTGCTGCGCGACGACTTCGACGCGATCGCCCGGGCGCTCGCGCTCGCCGCGGCGTGAGAGCGGCCCAACGGCTGACCGCTCCCCGCGCTCGCCCACCTGGACGGCCGTCCGACGACTTGGCTCAGGTCCCCGCCGGATCCGCCGATAAGACGTCCAGCAGCGCGCACCCGGGCAGCGCCGTCGGCGGGGAGGTGGTGGCGTGTCGGTGACCGACGCCCCGCACGCGACGTTCGCGCACCCGGTCGACGCCCCGGACTGGGACGCGCTCGTCGACGAGCTCGAGCTGCTGCAGGAGTCCGACGCCCCCGCGTGCGTCGAGCGCGCACGCGAGTACCTCGACCTCGCCCGGCTGCACGGCGACGAGCACGCCGAGATGCGCCTGTCGTGCTGCGTCGCGTTCGCCCACCACGTGCTCGCGCAGGACGCCGACGCGCTGCGGGCCGCGGGACGCGCGCAGCACCTCGCGCACGAGCTCGGCGACCTCGTCTGGGAGTCGCGCGCGCTCGTCTGCCAGGGGCTCGTGCACCACGAGATCGGCGACGTCGAGGGGGCGATCGACGAGCTGGACCGCGCGCTCGGGCTGCGCCGGCAGACCGACGACGACGCGGGCACCGCCTCGGTGCTCAACAGCCTCGGCACCGTCTACATGGGCATGCCGCACTTCGCGCCCCAGGCCGCGCAGGTGCTCTCCGAGGCACGCCGGCTCTGGCTCGCGGCGGACGACCCCGACCACGCGTCGATGGCCCTGACGAACCTCGCGAAGGCCTATGTCGTCACGAGCGGGCGGCTCGCCGCGGCCAACCCGCGCGGTGCGCTCGCCGCGGCCCGCCACGCGCTCGGCATCGCGCGCCAGTCGGTCGACGAGGCCGACGCCGCGGGGCTCGCCCGGACCGGCATCGACGCCCGGCTCGCCGTCGTCGGAGCCCACATGCACGCGGGCGACCTCGAGGCCGCCGGGCAGGCGCTCGAGGGCACCCACGCGATGCTCCGCACCTTTCCCTCGGCGCGCCAGGAGCTGCAGTACCACGGGCTGCGCGGCCGCTGGCTCGTGCGCAGCGGGCGCCTCGACGAGGCCGTGCTCGCGCTGTGCGACGGCCTCGACCTGTGCGCCGACCTCGACCGGCCGGGTGAGCGCATCGAGCTGCTCGCGGCGCTCGTCGACGCGCACGAGGGCCGCGGTGACCTGCCGTCGGCCCTGTCGGCCCTGCGCGAGCTCCACGAGCTGACGCTCCAGCAGGGCGACGCGATCGCGGACCGCCGCGCGCTGCTGCTGAGCTCGCGGCTCGAGGTCGAGCGCGCCGAGCGGGCCGCGGACGCCGAGCGCACCCGGGCCCGCGCCCTCGAGGAGCACAACGCGCGCCTCGAGCACGAGGCGACGCACGACGCGCTCACCGGCCTGCCGAACCGCCGTGCCCTCGACGTCGCGCTCGCGCGCTGGGCGGGTGACCCGTCCCGGCGGTTCGCGTGCGTCCTGCTCGACATCGACCACTTCAAGCGCGTCAACGACAATTACTCGCACCAGGTCGGCGACCAGGTGCTGGCGCGGCTCGGGGAGGTGCTGCACGACGTCGTGCGGGCGAGCGACCTCGCGGCACGCTACGGCGGCGAGGAGTTCGCGATCCTGCTGGACGGGCTCACCGACGTGAACGCCGCCGACGCGTGCGAGCGGATCCGCCGCGTGATCGTCACGCAGCGCTGGGACGACCTCATCCCGGGCGGGACCCTCACGGTCAGCGTCGGCGTCGCGGTGCACCGCCCCGACGAGACGGTCGCGTCGATGCTCACGCGCGCCGACGAGGCGCTCTACCACGTCAAGCGCAACGGCCGGGACGCGGTGCACGTCGCGCTCTGACGGCTCCTGCCGCGCGCAGCGGCCCGGTGCGCCGGGGCTACGATGACGCTGGATCCCGGGCTGGACTTGGCTCGGAGCGAGGGCCTGGACATGGGCCCGGGTTCGACGTCGGCGAGCTGCGCCGACCCCCTGACGTCGCGGGCCCGACGCTGCGCCCCGAGCCGCACCCAGCACCGCACCCCAGGAGCGCCCCCATGTCCCGCCCTGCCCGCCCCGTCCGTCCGGCGCCCGCCGCGCGCGCGCTCGCACGCCGCCGCCGCGCCGGTGCCCTCGTGCTCGTGCTCTCCCTCGGTGGCGCGCTCGCCGCCTGCGCACCGACGACCGCGACGCAGGAGCCCGTCACCGCGTCGCCGTCGGCCTCCGGCGGCTTCTCCCCCGTCACGCTCGACAACTGCGGCACCGAGGTCCGCCTCGACGCCCCACCCGAGCGGGTCGTGACCATCAAGTCGACCGCGACGGAGATGCTGCTCGCGCTCGGCCTCGAGGACGCCCTGGTCGGCACGGCGTTCGCCGACGGCCCGGTCCCCGAGGAGTACGCCGACGCCGCGGCCGGCATCCCCGTGCTCTCGGACAAGGTCCCCGGCCAGGAGGCGCTGCTCGAGGTGCAGCCCGACCTCGTCTACGGGGGCTGGGAGTCGAACTTCTCCCCCGACGGCGCCGGCGACCGCGAGGCCCTCGGGGCGCTCGGCATCGCGACGTACGTCGCACCCGCCGCGTGCAAGGGCGAGGCGTACATGCCCGACCCGCTGACGTTCGACGAGCTGTTCGACGAGATCCGCGAGGTCGCGTCGCTGTTCGGCGTGGCCGACCGGGCCGAGGAGCTCGTCGCGGAGCAGGAGGCCGCGCTGGCGTCCGTGACCCCGGCGGCCGAGGGGACGACGGCGCTCTGGTACAGCTCGGGCACCGACACGCCGTACGTCGGCGCGGGCATCGGCGCCCCGCAGATGATGCTGGAGGCGGTCGGCCTGACCAACGTCTTCGCCGACGTGCACGACACGTGGACCTCGGCGGGCTGGGAGCAGGTCGTCGCCGCGGACCCCGACGTGATCGTGCTGGTCGACGCCGCGTGGAACACGGCCGCGTCCAAGATCGAGCTCCTCGAGTCCAACCCGGCGACCCGCGAGCTCACCGCCGTGCGCGAGCGGCGCTACCTCACGCTGCCGTTCCCCGCGGCCGAGGCGGGCGTGCGCAACGCCGACGCGGTCGTCGACCTCGCCGAGCAGCTCGCCGCGCTGCCGGCCGCACGCTGACGGGCGGGCGACCCCCCGGCATGGAGCGAGCCCCCCGTCGTCCGCCGCTGACCGTGCTCCTCGCGGTCGGCGGGGCGCTGCTCGTCGCCACGGTGCTCGTGACCGTGACGATCGGGCCCGCGGACATCGCCGTCGCCGACGTCGGGCGCAGCATCGCCGCCCACCTCGGGCTCCCGGGCGCCGCCCCGGTGCCGCGCCTGCTCGACGCGATCGTGTGGGAGCTGCGCCTGCCCCGCGTGCTCACCGCCGCGGCGGTCGGTGCCGGGCTCGCTCTCGCCGGGGCCGTGATGCAGAGCCTCACGCGCAACCCGCTCGCCGACCCCTACCTGCTCGGGCTGTCCGCGGGCGCGTCGCTCGGGGCGGTCGCGGTGCTCGTGGTCGGCGTCGGGCTGCTCCTGCCGGTCGCGGCGTTCGCGGGCGCACTGGCCGCCCTGGTCGCGACCCTCGCGCTCGCGCGCACCGGCGGCGTCCTGACGCCGGGCCGGACCGTGCTCGCGGGGCTCGCCGTCTCCCAGCTCGCTGCGGCCGGCACGTCGTTCGTCATCTTCTGGACCGCGACCGGCGACTCCTACCGCGAGATCCTCAGCTGGCTCATGGGGTCGCTCGCGGGGGCCACGTGGCCCTCGGTGTGGATCGCGGGCGGTGCGCTCGCGGTCGTGGGCGCCGTCCTGGTGCTCAGCGCGCTGCGGCTCGACGCGTTCGCGTTCGGGGACACCTCCGCCGCGGCGCTCGGCATCGACGTGGGCCGCACGCGCTGGACGCTCATGACGCTCGTCGCGCTGCTCACGGGCGCGATGGTCGCGGTCAGCGGGGCCATCGGCTTCGTCGGGCTCGTCCTGCCGCACGCCGTCTCGGTGGTCACGGGGCCCGCGCACCGCCGGCTGCTGCCCGTCGCCGCGCTCACCGGCGCCGTCTTCCTCGTGTGGGCGGACACGCTCGCGCGCACCGTCTTCGACCCGCGGGAGCTGCCCGTGGGGATCATCACCGCGCTGATCGGCGTCCCGGTGTTCGCGGTGCTGCTGCGCCGCGGTCGGGGGGTCGCGTGGAGCTGACGCTGACGGGCGTGCGGACGCGGCTCGGCGGGCGCTGGGTCGTGGACGGGATCGACGCGACCCCGCCCCCCGGCCGTCTGACCGGGCTGCTCGGGCCCAACGGCGCGGGCAAGACGACGCTGCTGCGGCTCGTCGCCGGGCTGCTCGTGCCCGAGGGCGGGGCGGTGCTCGTCACCGCCGGGCAGGACGCGGGCGACACCACGGCCCCGACCGGTCCGGCGGGCGTCGACCGCTCGGCCGTGCCCGCCGGTCAGGTCCCCGGGCACGTGCACGGGCAGGTCCCCGTGCACGGGCTCCCCCGCCGCACCCGTGCCCGCCGGATCGCGCTGCTCGAGCAGGAGTCGTCGAGCACCGTCCCGCTGTCGGTGCACGACGTCGTGGCGCTCGGCCGCATCCCCTACCGCACGGTGTGGGGCACCGACCCGGACCCCGCGGCGGTGGCGCGCGCGCTCCGGCACGCCCGCGCGGAGCACCTCGCGGAGCGGCCGTGGTCGTCGCTGTCGGGCGGCGAGCGCCAGCGCGTGCACGTCGCGCGTGCCCTCGCGCAGGAGCCGGAGCTGCTGCTGCTCGACGAGCCGACGAACCACCTCGACGTCAGCACGCAGCTGAGCCTGCTCGCGTTCGTCCGCGACCTGGGCACCACGACGGTCGCGGCGCTGCACGACCTCAACCTCGCTGCGGCGTTCTGCGAGCACGTGCTCGTGCTCTCCGGCGGGCGGCTCGCCGCCGCCGGGCACCCGCGCGACGTGCTGCGCCCCGAGCTCCTGCGCGAGGTCTACGGGGTGGACTGCGACGTGCTGACGCACCCACGCACGGGTCGCCCGGTCATCGCGTTCGCCGAGCCCACGAGCGACCCGGCGCCCACCTCCCCCGCACCCCCGACCGACGGAGCGCCCGCATGAAGATCACCGTCCTGTCCGGCGGCGTCGGCGGCGCCCGGTTCACGCGCGGGCTGCTCGCTCACCTGCGCTCGACCCTCCCGGGGGGCCCGGACGACCACACGGGCACGTCCGCCGAGGTCACGGTCGTCGCGAACACCGGCGACGACATGTGGTTCCGCGGTGTGCGGGTCTGTCCCGACCTCGACACCCTGATGTACACGCTCGGCGGGGCGGTGCACGAGGACCAGGGCTGGGGGCGGCGCGAGGAGACGACGCGCACGAGCACCGACCTCGCCGCGTACGGGCTGGGCGGCGAGTGGTTCACGCTCGGCGACCTCGACCTCGCGACGCACCTGGCCCGCACCGAGCTGCTGCGCACCGGGCTCGGGCTCGCCGAGGTGACCGCCCGGCTGTGCCGGCGCTGGTCGCCCGGCGCCCGCCTCCTGCCGATGACCGAGCAGGAGGTCGAGACGCACGTCGAGGTCGACGGCCCGGACGGCGCGCCCGAGCTGCTGCACTTCGAGGAGTGGTGGGTGCGGCACCGTGCCGCGCTGCCCGCGCGCCGGTTCGTGCAGGTCGGCCTCGAGCGGGCGACCGCCGGCCCGGGGGTCCTGGACGCGCTGCTCGACGCCGACGTCGTGGTCGTCCCGCCGTCGAACCCGGTGGTCTCGGTCGGCACGATCCTCGCGGTCCCGGGGGTGCGCGAGGCGCTGCGGACGACGCCCGCGCCGGTCGTGGGCGTGAGCCCGGTCGTCGGCGGGGCCCCCGTGCGCGGCATGGCCGACGCGTGCCTGCGGGCGATCGGGGTCGAGACGAGCGCCGCGGCCGTCGCCCGGCACTACGGCCGGCGCTCGGAGGGCGGCGTCCTCGACGCGTGGCTCGTCGACACGGTCGACGCGGGTGCGGCGGAGGCGCTCGCCGCCGAGGGCTGGACCACCCAGGCCGTCCCGACGCTCATGACCGACGTGCCCACCACGGCCCGGATCGCCGCGGACGCGCTCGCGCTCGTCGGGGTCGGCCTCACCCGCTAGGCCGCGGGGAGCCGGCCCCACGTGCGGAGGACCGCAGCGGTGCGGGGACCTGCGCCGAGCAGGGCGACGGCGTCGAGGTCGGCGCGCACGTCGACGTCCTGACGCAGGCTCGACCCCGCGGCCACGTCGAGCGCGACGTGGCCCGCGGTGGCGTGCGCGGCGGCCGAGCCCGGGCCGAACCGTGGACGCGGCGCGACGTGCGGTGCCACGGTCAGGAGCGTCGTCCCCGTCCCGCCGGCGTCGGGGACGTGCGCGCGCGGGTGCGCGGCAGCGGCGGCGAGCGCGGCGTCGAGGTCCACGGACCGCAGCGCCGGGAGGTCGCCGAGCAGCACCGCGACGCCGGCGCCCGCGTCGAGCCCGCGAGCACGGTCGATCCCCGCCCGGACCGCCGCGCCCAGCCCCCCGGGGAACGGCTCCGCGACGACGTCGACGACGGCCCCGGGCGTGGCGAGCGCCTCCGCCGCGACGACCTCGTCGCCCGTGACCACCACGACCCGCACCACCGCGCGCGCCAGCGCGGCCGCGTGCACGGTGTCGGCGGCCATGGCCCGCACGAGCGCGACACGCTCGTCTGGCGCGAGGTCCCCCGCGAGCCGGGTCTTGCCGAGCCGCGCGGCCTTGACCGGGACCACCACGGTCCAGCGCACCTCCGCCGCGCGGCTGCCGTCCGGCACGCCGACGCCGTCGGTCGCCACGCCGCCGTCGCCGGTCGCCGTGCCGTCCCGGCTCACGCGGGTGCCCGGCCCCCGTGCTGAGGACCGTCGCGCCCGTCGGCCGCGTCCTTCCACCCCTGCGCGTACGCCTCGGCGCTGCCCTGCTCGAACATGTCCTCGGGGCCGAGCCGCACCAGGCTGCGCGCACCCGGGCCGTCGTCGTCGGTCACGTGCTCGGCGAGCCCGCGCACGACAGCGACGGGACGCCCGGTGGCCTTGCCCTTGACGAGCTCCGCGGCGCCCGCGATCTCGTCGGCGACCGCGGCCTGGCTGACCTGCAGCGCACGCCCGTGCGTGTCGAGCCGCCCGCGCAGGTCGTCGAGCACGCGCACGCCCGCGGCGCCGATCGCGAGGTCGGTCTGCCCGTGCCGCCAGGGCCGTCCGGCGGTGTCCGTCAGCAGCACGCCGAGCCGCACACCGAACCGCGCCCGCAGGCCGTCCCGCAGGTGCCGCGCGGACGCGTCGGGGTCGAGCGGCAGCAGCAGCACCGTGCCCTCGGGCGTGTTCGACGCGTCGACCCCCGCGGCGGCCATCACGAGCCCGAGCCGGTTCTCGACGATGCGCGTGACGCCGCCGGGGTGCTCACGCGTCGCGACGACCCGGACCGTCTCGGCGGTGATCGCGTCCTCGCGGTCGGCCGCGGGGACGACCCGCCCCTCGGCCTTGGACACGATCTTGCTGGTCACGACGACGATGTCGCCGTCGGCCGGCGCGGGCAGCGAGGGGTCCGCGAGCGCACCCGCGACGAGCTCGACGAGGTCGTCGCCGGGCACGACCTCGGGCAGCCCGTCGGGCGCCCAGACGCGCAGCTCGCTCATCGCACCAGGCTCGGCAGGACGTCGCGGCCGAACACGTCGATCCACTCGCGCTGGTTGCGCCCCACGTTGTGCAGGTAGATGCGGTCGAAGCCGAGGTCGACGTACTTCTGGATCTCGGCGCGGTGCACGTCGGGGTCCGCGGAGATGACCATGCGGCCCTGGAAGTCCTCGGGGCGCACGAGCTTGGCCATCTGCTCGAAGTCGAACGGCGAGCGGATGTCGGCCTTCGGGAACTTCATGCCGCCGTTGGGCCACTCGGTCATCGCGTTCGTGAGCGCCTGCTCGTCGGTCTCGGCCCACGACAGGTGGAGCTGGAGCACCTTGGGCATCGCGTCGGGGTCCTTGCCGGCCTCGCGCGCACCCTCGGCGAACTTCGCGAACAGCCCCGAGATCTTCTCGAGCGGTGCGCCGACCGTGATGAGCCCGTCCGCGTGGCGCCCCGTGCGCTTGGCGGTCACGGGCCCGGCGGTCGCGACGAGGATCTCCGGCGGGACCTCGGGCATCGTCCACAGACGGGTCGACTCGAGCTTGTAGAACGTGCCCGAGTGCTTGACGTCCTTGCCGGCGAGCGACGCCGCGAAGAGCTTGTTGATGATCTCGATCGCCTCGAACATGCGGTTGATCCGCTCGGGCGCCTCGGGCCAGTACCCGGCGACCACGTGCTCGTTGAGCGCCTCGCCCGAGCCGAGCCCGAGCCAGTGCCGCCCGGGGTACATCGCCGCGAGCGTCGCCGACGCCTGCGCGACCATCGCGGGGTGCCAGCGGAACGTCGGGGCCGTCACGCCGGGGCCGAGGTCGCCGCGCGTGCGCTCGCCGAGCGCGGACAGGACGTTCCACACGAACGCGGACTGCCCCTGCGCGGGGACCCACGGCTGGAAGTGGTCCGCCGCCATGACGCCCGAGAAGCCGTTCTCCTCGGCGTACGCGGACAGGTCCACGACCTCGCTCGGGTGGAACTGCTCCAGCATCGCCGCGTACCCGACCGTCAGTCCGGCCGCCGTCACACCCTGCGCCACGTCGCCACCTCTCTCGGGCCGACCTGACCCCGGTCGGCGCCCGCACCCCAGCACCTCGGACGAGCGTGCCTCGTCGAGCCTAACCAGTCCGGGTTTCGCGGATGTTCCCGCACGCCCCGGATCGCGCGCGCACCGGGCGGGGGCCCGTGCCGGGCACCGGTCCCGGCGCGTCGGCAGGCCCGCGCGTCTGGGAGGATGTCGCACCATGAGCGACCTGCGTCCCGAGCCGACCCCGCCCGCACCCGGCAGCCCCTCGCCGAGCACCGCGAACCCGACCAGCGCAGCGACCACCGCCCGCCCCGTACCCGACAAGGTCTCGCTCGACGGCCTCGAGCAGCGCTGGGACACCGCGTGGGGCGAGCAGGGCACGTACTCCTTCGACCGGACCGCGGAGCGCGCGCAGGTCTACTCGATCGACACCCCGCCGCCCACGGTCTCGGGCTCGCTGCACGTGGGCCACGTGTTCTCCTACACGCACACCGACGTCGTGGCGCGCTTCCAGCGGATGCGCGGCAGGTCGGTCTTCTACCCGATGGGCTGGGACGACAACGGCCTGCCGACCGAGCGCCGCGTGCAGAACTACTACGGCGTGCGGTGCGACACGTCGCTGCCCTACGTCGAGGGCTACGAGCCGCCGTTCGCGGGCGGCGACGGCAAGAGCGTCAAGGCGGCCGACCAGCAGCCCATCAGCCGGCGCAACTTCGTCGAGCTGTGCGAGCGCCTGACCGCCGAGGACGAGCGCCAGTTCGAGGCGCTGTGGCGCCACCTCGGCCTGTCCGTCGACTGGTCGCACCACTACCAGACCATCGGCCGGGAGGCGCAGAAGGTCGCGCAGACCGCGTTCCTGCGCAACGTCGCCCGCGGCGAGGCGTACGCCGCCGAGGCCCCCGGGCTGTGGGACGTCACGTTCCAGACGGCCGTCGCGCAGGCCGAGCTCGAGGCCCGCGACTACCCGGGGCACTTCCACAAGGTGGCGTTCCACGCCTCCGTGGACGGGGCCGAGACGCCCGTGTTCATCGAGACGACGCGCCCCGAGCTCCTGTCCGCGTGCGTCGCGCTCATCGCGCACCCCGACGACGAGCGCTACCAGCACCTGTTCGGCACGACGGTCCGCTCGCCGCTGTTCGACGTCGAGGTCCCCGTGCTCGCCCACCCGGCGGCCGAGCCCGACAAGGGTGCGGGCATCGCGATGTGCTGCACGTTCGGCGACCTGACCGACGTGCAGTGGTGGCGCGAGCTCCAGCTCCCGACGCGCTCGGTCCTCGTGCGCGACGGCCGGCTGACCCGCGAGGTCCCGGAGTGGATCACCTCGGAGCGCGGCACGGCGCTGTTCGCCGAGATCGCGGGCAAGACGACCTTCTCGGCGCGCACGGCGGTCGTCGACGCGCTGCGCGAGTCGGGCGACCTCGACGGCGAGCCGGTCGCGACGCAGCGCAAGGCGAACTTCTTCGAGAAGGGCGACAAGCCGCTCGAGATCGTCACGTCGCGGCAGTGGTACATCCGCAACGGCGGGCGCGACGTCCCGCTGCGCGAGGAGCTGCTCGCGCGCGGCGCGGAGCTCGGGTTCCACCCCGACTTCATGCGCGTGCGCTACGAGAACTGGGTCGGCGGCCTCAACGGCGACTGGCTCGTCTCGCGCCAGCGCTTCTTCGGCGTCCCGATCCCGGTCTGGTACCCGCTCGACGCGCAGGGCGAGCCCGACTACGACCACCCGCTCGTGCCCGACGAGGCGACGCTGCCGATCGACCCGTCGTCCGACGTCCCGCCGGGGTACTCCCCCGACCAGCGCGGCGTCCCGGGCGGCTTCGTCGGCGACCCCGACATCATGGACACGTGGGCGACGAGCTCGCTGACGCCGCAGATCGCGGGCGGCTGGCTCTCCGACCCCGACCTGTTCGCGCGCGTCTTCCCGATGGACCTGCGCCCCCAGGGCCAGGACATCATCCGGACGTGGCTGTTCTCGACCGTGGTCCGCGCGCACCTCGAGCACGGCAGCCTCCCCTGGGCCAACGCGGCGATCTCGGGCTGGATCCTCGACCCGGACCGCAAGAAGATGAGCAAGTCCAAGGGCAACGTCGTCACGCCCATGGGGCTGCTCGAGGAGCACGGCTCCGACGCGGTGCGCTACTGGGCGGCGTCCGCGCGGCTGGGCACCGACGCGGCGTTCGAGGTCGGCCAGATGAAGATCGGCCGCCGGCTCGCGATCAAGGTGCTCAACGCGAGCAAGTTCGCGCTGACCTTCGGCTCGCCCGAGGACCGCGCACGCCTGCTCGACGCCACGCTCGTCACGGAGACGCTCGACCGCGCGATGCTCGCCGGGCTCGCGGACGTCGTCGACCGGGCGACCGCGGCGCTCGAGGCGTACGACCACACGCGCGCCCTCGAGCTGAGCGAGACGTTCTTCTGGACGTTCTGCGACGACTACCTCGAGCTCGTCAAGGACCGCGCGTACGCGGGCGGCGCGGCCGACGCGGACGTCCCCGCGGAGTCGGCCTCCGCGCGCGCGGCGCTGGGCATCGCGCTCGACACGCTCCTGCGGCTGTTCGCGCCGGTGCTGCCGTTCGCGACCGAGGAGGTCTGGTCCTGGTGGCGCGAGGGCTCGGTGCACCTCGCCCCGTGGCCCGTCGCCGAGCCGCTGCGCGCGGCCGCGGGTGATGCGGACCCCGCGGTGGTCGGCGCCGCCGGTGCGGCGCTCGCGGCGCTGCGCAAGGTCAAGTCCGAGGCGAAGGTGTCGATGCGCACCGAGATCACGCGGGTGACGCTCGCGGTCCCGGCCGCGCACACCGCCGGCGTGGAGGCCGCGCTCTCGGACGTCCGGTCGGCCGGCCGGGTGACGGGCCCGCTCGACCTCGTGACCGAGGACGGCGAGACGGTCGTCGCGCGCGACGCCGAGCTCCTGCCGCCCGAGCCGAAGGTGCAGGGCTGACCGCTCCGGCGTGCGCAGCACCGCACCCGAGCGCAACGTGGCGCAGGATGGGACCACGGTCCCATCCTGCGCCGTTTTGCATATCTACTATGTGTTGCGCATACTCATGCACGAACGCCCATCGTGAGAGGACAGCCGTCATGACCCGCACCACCCGCCTCGTCCCCCTGGGGCTCGCCGTGACGCTGCTGCTCTCCGCGTGCAGCGGCGGCGACGGCACACCCGCCGCCACGTCCGACAGCGGGGTCCCGCTCGTCGCCGAGGGCAAGCTGACCGTCTGCACGAACCCGCCGTACGAGCCGTTCGAGTACACGGACGACTCCGGCGAGATCGTCGGGCTCGACATCGACATCGTGAACGAGATCGCGGCCGACCTCGGGGTCGAGCCCGAGATCAAGGTCGCACAGTTCGAGGGCATCCAGTCGGGCGCCGACCTCGAGACCGGCAACTGCGACCTCGTCGCCTCGGCGATCACCATCACCGAGGAGCGTGCCGCACGCATCGACTTCTCGGAGCCCTACTTCGACGCCGACCAGGGCCTGCTGCTCCCCGCCGCCGCCGGGGTCGAGCCGATGGACGAGGAGGAGGCGCTCGCGTCCCTCGAGGGCTCGACGATCGGCGTGCAGCAGGAGACGACCGGTGCCGCCTGGGCGACCGAGAACGGGCTCACCACCATCGAGTTCGAGGACCTCGGGCTCCAGGTCCAGGCCCTCGAGAACGGCCAGGTGAACGCGATCATCAACGACGTCGCGGTGCTCGGCCCGTTCGTCGAGGACGGCTACACGTTCGGCGCGACGTTCACGACCGGCGAGCAGTACGGCTTCGGGGTCAAGAAGGGCAACACCGCGCTGCTCGACGCGGTCAACGGCACGCTCGAGCGGATCCAGGGTGACGGCACCTACGACGCGATCTACACCGAGCGCATCGGCGACATCCCGACGGCCGACTGACGTGACGGCGATCTCCCGTCCGGACGCCGCCGTCCCGCCGCGGCTCCCGGCGGCACGGCGACGCACGAGCCCGCGCCGACGCCAGCGGATCATCCGCGGCGTGCAGTACGGGGTGCTGCTCGTCGCGCTCGTCGTCATCGTCGTCGCGACCGACTGGGCGCGGGTCAGCACGCAGCTCTTCAACCCGGCGGTCGCGGCCGACATGGCCTCGTCCCTCCCGGGCGCCCTGAAGAACACCGTCGTCTACACGATCGCCGCGTTCGCGATCGGGCTGAGCCTCGGCACGGTGCTCGCGCTCATGCGGCTGTCGTCCGTCGGCCCGTACCGCTGGATCGCGACGCTCTACATCGAGTTCTTCCGCGGCATCCCCGCGCTGCTCGTCGTCATCGCGTTCGGGTACGCCGTCCCGATCGCGCTCGGCGTGCGGATCGAGTCGGTCGTCGCCAAGGCCGGGCTCGCGCTCGGCATGGTGTCGGCCGCCTACATCGCCGAGACGCTGCGCGCCGGCATCCAGGCGGTGCCGAAGGGCCAGGTCGAGGCGGCCCGGTCGCTCGGGATGTCCCCGGCCCGCACGCTCGTGCAGGTCGTCATCCCGCAGGCCTTCCGCATCGTGCTGCCCCCGATGACGAACGAGCTGATCCTGCTCACCAAGGACACCTCGCTCATCTCGGTCGTCGGCCTGCTGCCGACGCAGTTCGACCTCACGAAGGTCGGCCGCGACATGCTCAACAGCGCGACCGGCGGCCTCACGGCGCTGTTCGTCGTCGGCGCCTGCTACCTCGTCATCACCATCCCGCTCGGCCTCGTCGCACGCTGGCTCGAGCGCCGCACCGGAGGGGGCTCCCGCCCATGACCGTGTCCCCCGAGGCCGGCAGCAGCGCCGCCGCGACCCGCACCGACCGCCAGGACGTCGTCGTCCGCATCGACGCCCTGCACAAGGCGTTCGGCGACAAGCAGGTGCTGCGCGGCATCGACCTCGAGGTCCGCTCGGGCGAGGTCGTCTGCGTGATCGGCCCCTCCGGCTCGGGCAAGTCGACGCTCCTGCGCTGCGTCAACCTCCTCGAGGAGCCCACGGGCGGCACCATCGAGGTGCTGGGCACGGAGGTCACCGACCCGGACGTCGACCTCGACCACGTCCGCACGCACGTCGGCATGGTGTTCCAGCAGTTCAACCTGTTCACGCACCGCACCGTCCTCGACAACTGCACGATGGCGCAGCGGACGGTCCTGCGCCGCTCCCGCGCCGAGGCGGAGCGGGTCGCGCGGGAGAACCTCGCGCGCGTGGGGCTCACCGGCACCGACGCGCTGATGCCCGCGCAGCTGTCCGGCGGGATGCAGCAGCGCGTGGCGATCGCGCGGGCGCTGTCGATGGACCCGCAGCTCATGCTGTTCGACGAGCCCACGTCGGCCCTCGACCCCGAGCTCGTGGGCGACGTCCTGGGCGTCATGCGCGACCTCGCCGAGGGCGGCATGACGATGATCGTCGTGACGCACGAGATGGCGTTCGCGCGCGAGGTCGGCGACCGCGTCGTGTTCATGGACGGCGGCGTCGTCGTCGAGGACGGACCAGCCGACGAGGTCATCGGGGCGCCGCGCGAGGAGCGCACGCGCGAGTTCCTCCAGCGCGTGCTGGACCCGACCCACCGGCACGACGACCAGGCGCCGGCTGGTCCCGGTACGGCGCGCTGACGGCGGTCTAGGGTCGGGTTGTCCGACCCGCCGACCAGGAGCACCGATGCCCGAGACCCGATCCCCCGCCCTCGTCGAGCCCGACGCGGCGTGGAGCATCCCGCGACTGCTCGCCGAGCGCGTCGCCCGCGACCCGCACGGCACGCTCGTGGAGCGCTCGACCGGCCTCGGCGGCACCTGGCGGCCGGTGAGCGCCGCCGCGTTCGCCGACGAGGTCGCGGGAGTGGCACGCGGTCTCGTCGCCCGCGGCATCCAGCCGGGCGACAGCGTCGCGATCATGTCGCGCACACGCTACGAGTGGACGGTCGCCGACTTCGCGGTCTGGGCGGCGGGCGGCGTGAGCGTGCCCGTGTACGAGACGTCGTCCGCCGACCAGGTGCGGTGGATCCTCTCCGACGCACGCGTCCGGCTCGTGCTCGTCGAGACCGCCGCGCACGCCGCGGTCGTCGAGCAGGTCCGCGGCGAGCTGCCCGAGCTCGGCGACGTCCTCGTGATCGACGAGGGCGCGCTCGACCGGCTCGCCGAGACCGGGACCGACGTCCCCGCCGCCGAGGTCGAGCGCCGGAGCACGGCGACCGTCGCCGACGACCTGGCCACGATCATCTACACGTCCGGGACGACCGGGCGCCCCAAGGGCGTCGAGCTCACGCACGGCAACTTCGCCGCGATCACGCTCAACGGCGTCGCGGGCCTGACCGACGTCGTCGCCTCGCCGGGCTCGCGCACGCTGCTGTTCATGCCGCTCGCGCACGTCTTCGCGCGCTTCATCCAGGTCCTGTGCATCCCGTCCGGCGCCGTCCTGGGCCACACGCCGGACACCCGCAACCTGCTCGCCGACCTCGGGACGTTCCAGCCGACGTTCATCCTCGCGGTCCCGCGCGTCTTCGAGAAGGTCTACAACTCCTCCGAGCAGAAGGCCGGCACGGGCGCGAAGCTGCGCATCTTCCGCTGGTCCGCCAAGGTCGCCATCGCCTACTCACGCGCTCTCGAGCAGCCCGGTGGGCCGGGCGCGGCGCTCAAGGCGCAGAAGGCCGTCGCGGAGACGCTCGTCCACCGCAAGCTGCGCGCCGCGCTCGGCGGCCGCGCGCGCTACGCCGTCTCGGGCGGCGCACCCCTCGGGGAGCGGCTCGGGCACTTCTACCGCGGCATCGGCCTGATCGTGCTCGAGGGCTACGGCCTCACGGAGACGACCTCGGCCACAGCCGTGAACCGTCCCGAGCTCACCAAGATCGGGACGGTCGGCCCGGCGTACCCGGGCGCGTCGCTCCGCGTCGACGACGACGGCGAGATCCTCGTCCGCGGCCCGCACGTCTTCCGCGGCTACCACGGCAACGCCGAGGCGACCGCGGAGGCCCTGCAGGACGGCTGGTTCCGCACCGGCGACCTCGGGACCCTCGACGAGGACGGCTGCCTGCGGATCACCGGCCGCAAGAAGGAGATCATCGTGACCGCGGGCGGCAAGAACGTCGCGCCCGCGGTGCTCGAGGACCGGTTGCGTGGCCACCCCCTCGTGAGCCAGGTCGTCGTCGTCGGGGACGCCCGCCCGTTCATCGGGGCGCTCGTCACGCTCGACGCCGAGCTGCTGCCCGGCTGGCTCACGTCGCACGGCCTGCCCGTCATGGACGTCGCCGCGGCCGCGGCCCACCCCGAGGTGCTCGCCGCGCTCGACCGCGCCGCCGAGCGCGCCAACGAGGCCGTCTCGCGTGCCGAGTCGATCCGCAAGCTGCGCGTGCTGCCGCTCGACTTCACCGAGGCGAACGGGTACCTGACACCGTCGCTCAAGGTGAAGCGTGCCGTCGTGCTGCAGGACTTCGCCGGGGAGATCGACGCGCTCTACGTCGACACGCGCGAGGCCGGCGGGCACTGAGCCGTCGGCACCGTCGCACGCACGACGCGCGCACCGACCGCCGGGCCGGTGCGCGCGTCGCAGTCGTGCGGGTCGCGGGTCAGACCACGTCGTGCACGCGCGTCCGGTCGCCCGACTGCGTGAGCAGCGACTCGCTCGGCGTCGACGGGTCGTGCCAGCGGAGCACGGCGCCGACCCCGTCGATCAGGTCGACGCTGCCGTCCACGGCGAACGTCAGCCCGGCGTCCTGCCCGAGCGCCGCCCGGACCACCGCGATGTCGGCGCGCAGCTCGCGTGCCCCCTCGTCGACCCCCATGGCCTCGAGCCCGGCCCGGTCGACCGCGATCTGCAGCGGGTCCGGCCCCACCCACGCCGTGCGCTCCGCGAGAGGCGACGCGGGCGTGCTGACCGACTCGAGCAGCACGAGCTCGGCGACCTGCCCGCGCTGCAGCACCGCGATCACGTCACCGAGCTGCGTCACCGCCGCGCCGGCACGGCCCTGCTCCTGACGGAACCGGTCGAGCACCTCCTCGCGGCGCCGCGCCCGGAACGCCTCGAGCGTCGCCTGGACGCGCTCGTCGAACGCGTCCTGCTTGACGCCCTCGGCACGCGAGCCTCCCGGCACGTCGACGACGAGCTCCTTGGTGCGGTGCCCGAGCGCCTCGTGCAGCAGCGGCACCTCGCGCACGTCGCCCGTCAGGATCACGAGCTCCGGGCTGCGGTCGACGACCTGCCGGTCGATCTCCGCGGCGACGGTCTCGGCGTTGCGCTCCCAGGAGTCCTCCGCGCGCATCTGCATGCGCCGGTGCGCCCAGCCGTCACCGCTGCGGACCTTGCGGATCACGTCGTGGTCACCCTCGACGACCTCGTGCTGCCGCCCGTCGAGCCGGCCCGCCTCGTCGCTCCAGTAGAGGTCGGCACCCTGCCGGTCGACCTGCACGAGCAGGTAGCTGACGGCCTCGTCGGCCGCACGCGCTGCCGGCAGCAGCGAGGGGACGGGTCCGTGGACCGCGGAGTTGCTCGCCGGTGGGTCGGCGAGCACCCGGTCGATCGCGACGCCCTGGGAGTCGGCGATCAGCACGCGCCCGTGCGGGCCGGGGACCCGGGTCTGCGTGGTGACGCGCTCCTCGATCTCGTCGAGGAGGGTCGCCGGAGCGCCCTGGCGGTCGAGCTCGCGGCGCAGTCCCTTCCACCGGTCGAGCACCTCGGTCTCCCCCGCGGCGTCGGCGCGGGTCGCGTCGAGGTAGACGGTCGTGAACGGACCCGTGCGTCCGAGCAACGGCTTGAGCCAGTCGAGCTTCATGGGCAGCCCTCCGGGGATGCAGTGGAGTGGACCCGGCCCTCCTGCCCGGCCGGGTGCTGACCCCTCCACCATGGTTCACCCCGCAGGGCCGCGCCACCCGGTCGACCGTCCTGATCGGGCGCTCGTGGCGACCTGTCGGTGCACGACGCCACCGGTGTCCGGACATGTCCGGACACCGGGGCACGGACCGGTCGACGAGCCGCGGCGCGGTGGCCGCGGCTGGGCGTCAGGCGCCGCTGCGCGCGTCCGACGCGATCGCCTCGTGGTGGCGGATCACCTCGTCGACGATGAACGCGAGGAACTTCTCCGCGAAGACCGGGTCGAGCTCGGCCTCGTGCGCGAGCGTCCGCAGCCGGGCGACCTGGCGCGCCTCGCGTCCCGGGTCGGAGGGCGGGAGACCGCGCGACGCCTTGAGGACGCCGACCTGCTGGGTGGCCTTGAACCGCTCGGCGAGCAGGTAGACGAGGGCGGCGTCGATGTTGTCGATGCTCCCGCGCAGCCGTACGAGCTCGGCGGGCAGCTCCGCGCCGTCGACGGGGGGCGCGTCCGTGGGTGCCGGATCGACGGGCAGGTCCGGGTCGGTCCGGCGCGTGGCGTCCACCGGCGCGGCGAAGGTCTCGTTCTCGGTCGGCACGGTGCGGCTGTCCTCGGTCACGCGGCCGATCCTAGGTGTGGTCGTCCTGCGCCTGCGGGGACCGTCCGCTCAGGCGGACTTCTCGCGCGGCGTGCGCTTCGGGGTGCTCGCGTCCCGCGGGACCAGCGTCGGGTTGACGTTCTCCAGGACGACCTCGCGGGTGATGACGACCCGGGCCACGTCGTCGCGGCTCGGCACCTCGAACATCACCTGCTGGAGGACCTCCTCCATGATCGCCCGCAGCCCGCGCGCGCCCGTGCCGCGCAGGAGGGCGAGGTCGGCGATCGCCGCGATGGCGTCGTCGGAGAACTCGAGGTCCACGCCGTCGATCTCGAACATCCGCTGGTACTGCTTGATGAGCGCGTTGCGCGGCTCGGTGAGGATCCGCATGAGCGCCGACTGGTCGAGCGGCGAGACCGTCGTGATGACGGGGACGCGGCCGATGAACTCGGGGATGAGCCCGAACTTCAGCAGGTCCTCCGGCATGACCTCGCCGTAGACGTCCGTGTCGTCGGCCGAGTGCAGCGGCGCACCGAAGCCGATGCCCCGGCGACCGGAGCGCGAGGTGATGATCTCGTCGAGCCCGGCGAACGCGCCGGCGACGATGAACAGCACGTTCGTCGTGTCGATCTGGATGAACTCCTGGTGCGGGTGCTTGCGCCCGCCCTGCGGGGGCACCGACGCGGTCGTGCCCTCGAGGATCTTCAGCAGCGCCTGCTGCACGCCCTCGCCGGAGACGTCGCGCGTGATCGACGGGTTCTCGCTCTTGCGGGCGATCTTGTCGACCTCGTCGATGTAGATGATGCCCGTCTCGGCCTTCTTGACGTCGTAGTCCGCGGCCTGGATGAGCTTGAGGAGGATGTTCTCGACGTCCTCGCCGACGTAGCCCGCCTCGGTCAGCGCCGTCGCGTCGGCGATCGCGAAGGGGACGTTGAGCATGCGCGCGAGAGTCTGCGCGAGGTACGTCTTGCCGCAGCCCGTGGGGCCGATCAGCAGGATGTTCGACTTCGCGATCTCGATCGGCTGCTCGCCGCCGGACCCGGGACCCAGGCGGCCGAGCTCGCCGGCCTGGATGCGCTTGTAGTGGTTGTACACCGCGACGGCGAGCGACCGCTTCGCGGGCTCCTGCCCGATGATGTACTGCTCGAGGAAGGCGAAGATCTCCTTCGGCTTGGGCAGCTCGACCATGCCGACCTCGGTCGCCTCGGCGAGCTCCTCCTCGATGATCTCGTTGCACAGGTCGATGCACTCGTCGCAGATGTACACCCCAGGGCCCGCGATGAGCTTCTTGACCTGCTTCTGGGACTTCCCGCAGAACGAGCACTTGAGGAGATCGGCTCCGTCCCCGATGCGAGCCACGTGCGTCCCCTTCCTCGGTGTCGCTCTCCGCCCGGTCGGGCGGCGCGTCGGTCCTGCGCAGAGCTCTCCGGTCGCCGGCCTCGGCGTTCCCCCGTGCTCCCCACCATTGCACACCACGTGGGCCGACATGTCAGCCCGCCGGGCCGGTGGAGGCCCGACTGTCCGCCGGGCCCGCAGGTCGCGGGCCCGGCGGCACGCGTCAGACGGGCTGGACGACCGGCGTCACGACACCCTTGCGCGACGCGAGCACCTGGTCGACGAGGCCGTACTCGTGCGCCTCGGCGGCGGTCAGGATCTTGTCGCGCTCGATGTCGTTGCGCACCTGCTCGACGTCCCGGCCGGTGTGCTTCGCGAGCGTCGCCTCGAGCCACTCGCGCATGCGGATGAGCTCGTTGGCGTGGATCTCGATGTCGGACGCCTGGGCGTAGCCGCCGCCCTCCATCGCGGGCTGGTGGATCAGCACGCGGGCGTTCGGCAGCGCGAGGCGCTTGCCCGGGCTGCCGGCGCCGAGCAGCACCGCCGCCGCCGACGCGGCCTGCCCGAGGCAGACCGTGACGAGCTGCGGCTTGATGTACTGCATCGTGTCGTAGATCGCCGTCATCGCGGTGAACGAGCCACCGGGCGAGTTGATGTACAGCGTGATGTCACGGTCCGGGTCCGTGCTCTCGAGCACGAGCAGCTGGGCCATGATGTCGTCGGCCGACGCGTCGTCGACCTGCACCCCGAGGAAGATGATGCGGTCCTCGAAGAGCTTGGTGTAGGGGTCCTGGCGCTTGAAGCCGTAGGCCGTGCGCTCCTCGAACTGCGGCAGCACGTACCGGCTGCTCGGGGACGCGGGCCCCTGCCCGGACCAGCCGGACGCGCCCGGCCCGGCCAGGCGCCCGGCGCGGGCGATGAACTGGGACTCGATGCTCACTGGGTTCTCCTCAGGTCTCGGTGGTCGGTCGGGACGCGGTCAGGACGCCGTGGTCCCGCCACCGCCGGAGACCGATCCGGCGTGGGTGACGACGTGGTCGACGAAGCCGTACTCGAGCGCCTCGTCCGCGGTGAACCAGCGGTCGCGGTCCGAGTCGGCGTTGATCTGCTCGGGCGTCTTGCCGGTCTGCTCCGCGATGAGGTCCGCGAGGACCTTCTTCATGTGCATGATCAGCTGGGCGTTGATCCGCACGTCCGTCGCCGTGCCGCCGATGCCGCCCGAGGGCTGGTGCATCATCACGCGGGTGTGCGGGGTCGCGTAGCGCTTGCCCTTGGTGCCCGAGGAGAGCAGGAACTGCCCCATCGACGCCGCCATGCCGATCGCGACGGTCGCCACGTCCGGCTGGATGTACTTCATGGTGTCGTAGATCGCCATGCCGGCCGTGATCGAGCCGCCGGGCGAGTTGATGTACAGGAAGATGTCCTTGTCCGGGTCCTCTGCGGCCAGGAGCATCATCTGGGCGCAGATGGCGTTCGCGTTCTCGTCGCGCACCTCGGAGCCCAGCCAGATGATGCGCTCCCGCAGGAGCCGGTTGTAGATGTGGTCGTTGAGGCCGAAACCGGGGGAATCGGCCCGGGCGATCGCCGGCATCTGGTCGTTCACGAAGGCTCCCTCGTCAGACTGCGTCCGCTCCCGGAACCGGGGGCGGACCTGCATGTGCAAGGACCCTAACGCGCACGTGCGACGGCGAACGTCCCGCGGACACGCGTTTTCGCTGACGGCGCACCCGGCCCGTCACCCCTCACCCGGACACGCGCAGGGCCCCGCACCGGGTGGGTGCGGGGCCCTGCGTCGAGCGACCGACCGGGGTCAGGCCTTGGCGTCCTCGGCGGGCGCCTCGTCGTCGAAGACGATGTCCGAGTCGTCGGCGCCGACGCTCGCCTGCACGGCGGCGTCCTCGAGCGCGTCCTCCTCGTCGGACCCGATGAACTCCGACAGGTCGACGGGCGCACCGCTCGCGTCGGTCACCGAGACCCGGCGCAGCGCGATCGCGAGCGCCTTGGACCGGGCGACCTCGCCGACCATCGCGGGGATCTGGCCCTGCTGGTCGACGGTCTGGATGAACGTGTTCGGGTCCATGCCGTACTGGCGCGACGCGCTCACGAGGTAGTCGAGCAGCTCGTTCTGGCTGACCTTGACCTCGAGCTGCTCGGCGAGCGTGTCGAGCAGGATCTGGTTGCGCAGGGCCGTCTCGGCCTGCTCGCCGACCTCGGCGCGGTGCTCGGCGTCCTCGAGGCGACCCTCGTTCTCGAGGTGACGGTGCACCTCGGCCTCGACGACGCCGGCCGGGACCGGGATCTCCGTGGCGGCGAGGAGCTGCTCGAGGAGCAGGTCCCGCGCCTGGACGGCCTGGCCCGACGCCTTGTTCTTCGCGGCCTGCTCGCGCAGGTCGGCCTCGAGCTCGGCGAGCGTGTCGAACTCGCTCGCGAGCTGGGCGAAGTCGTCGTCCGCGGCGGGGAGCTCGCGCGTCTTGACCGTCGTGGCCGTGACCGTGACCTGGGCCTTCTCGCCCGCGTGGTCGCCGCCCGCGAGGGTCGTCTCGAACGTCGTGGTCTCGCCGCCCGAGAGGCCCTCGAGCGCCTCGTCGAGGCCCTCGAGCATGTTGCCCGAGCCGATCTGGTAGCTGATGCCGCTCACGGAGTCGACCTGCTCGCCGTCGATCGTCGCCTCGAGGTCGAGCACCACGAAGTCGCCCTCGGCCGCCGGGCGGTCAACGCCCACCAGGGTGCCGAAGCGCTCGCGCAGGGCGTCGAGCCGGGTCGCGACGTCCTCGTCGGTGACGGTGACGTCGTCGACCGAGACCGTCAGGGAGTCGAGCGCGGGCACGGTGATCTCGGGGCGGACCTCGACCTCGGCGGTGAAGTGCAGCTCGCCCTCCTCGCCCGCGGGGGCGGCGGTCAGCGCGGGGACCTTGGTGACCTCGACCTCGGGCTGGCCGAGCGGGCGCAGCTTGTTCTCGCGGACGGCCTCGGCGTAGAAGCCCGACAGGCCCTCGTTGACGGCGTGCTCGATCACGGCCACGCGACCGACGCGCTGGTCGATGATCCGCGGGGGCACCTTGCCCTTGCGGAAGCCGGGGACCGTGACCTGCTCAGCGATGTGCTGGTAGGCGTGGTCGATGCTCGGCTTGAGCTCGTCGTACGGCACCTCGACGGTCAGCTTGACCTTGGTGGCGTCCAGGGTCTCGACGGCGCTCTTCACTTCGATGATCTCCAACTGGTCGGGGCGGGCGCCGGCGACTCCGGCGATCTCCGGGGCCGACGCGCGGCCCCGCGCCAGGCAGCCCGGCAGGTGACCGCACGCTGGCGACCCTCGATCCTACGTCACCCGGTCCGACGTCCCAAGCCGCCAGGTCACGCCCGGGGCCGCCCCGCCGGTCGGACCGCGTCGTGGGCGGGGCCGGTCGCAGAGTCGGGATGGCGGGATTCGAACCCACGACCTTCCGCTCCCAAAGCGGACGCGCTACCAACCTGCGCCACATCCCGTGCGGGGCCGAGTCTAGTGGCGCCACAGGCGGAGAGGGCCTCGTCGGCCGGGTGCGGGTCGACGGGCGGGACGGGCGCGTCGCACGGCGCTGCGCGGAGCCGCTAACCTGGGGCCGCTGGTCCGGCGAGAGCCGACCGCGCGGGTGTAGCTCAATGGTAGAGCCCCAGTCTTCCAAACTGGCTACGCGAGTTCGATTCTCGTCACCCGCTCCACCCGTGCCCACCCGCCTACCGGCGCAGCTCGACGGCCGCGTGCTCGACGACGCGCCCGGTCAGCTCCCCCAGCCAGTGCGAGCCCACCTTCCAGTGCTGCCAGTAGAGCGGCACGTCGAGGTGGTGCCCCGCGGCGAGCTCGACGAGGTCTCCCCGCGCGATCCCGGCCCGCGCGGCCTGCTCGGGCACCATGCCCCAGCCCAGCCCGCGCACGACGAGCTCGACGAACGCGTGGTTCGACGGCACGAGGTGCCGCGGCGGGTCGACGCGGCGACCCGTGACCTGCTCGGCGAAGCGGTCCTGCAGCGCGTCCTTGCCGGTGAAGGCGAGCAGGGGCGCGAGCGCGAGCGCCTCGGGTCCGGGCCCGTCCGGCAGCCACCGCCCGACGAAGCCCGGGGCGGCGACGGCGAGGTAGCGCATGTCGCCGAGGTGGTGCACGCGGCAGCCCTGCACCGGCGCGCTGTCGGTCGTCACCGCAGCCATCACGGAGCCCTCGCGCAGCAGCGCCGCCGAGTGGTCCTGGTCCTCCCGGCGGACGTCGAGCAGGACGTGCGCGGGGAGCCCGGCGAGCACCGGCGGGAACCAGGTCGACAGGGAGTCGGCGTTGACCGCGATCGCGAGCCGGACGTGCGCCTCGGCGTCGTCGCCCCCGAGCACGCCCGCGGCCTCCGCCTCGAGCACGCTCCACTCGCGCGCGAGACGGAGCAGGGCGCGACCCGGGACGGTCGGCTCGCACGGCCGGACCCGGCGCACGACGACGTGGCCGGCGGCCCGCTCGAGTGCCTTGATGCGCTGGCTCACCGCGGACGGCGTGACGTTCAGCGCCCGCGCCGCGCCCTCGAAGCTCCCCTCGTCGACGACGGCCGCGAGCGCCTTGAGCTGGGCCGGGTCGAGTTCCATGAAGTCATGCTAACGATCCATGCAGATCATTCGCTGGCCTGCACGTGCCCCGGTGCCTACCGTCGAGGCATGCCCTCCTCGCTCCCCCGGACCCGCCCGTGAACGGCGGCGCTCCCGCCGACGCGCTCGTCGGCCTCGTGACGGGCCTCGGCCTCATCGTGGCGATCGGCGCGCAGAACGCGTTCGTGCTCCGGCAGGGCCTGCGCCGCGAGCACGTGCTGGGCGTGGTGCTCGTCTGCGCGCTCGCCGACGCGGCGCTCGTGACCGCCGGCGTCGCCGGCCTCGGGCCGGTGCTCACCGCGCACGAGACCGTCATGACGGCCGTGCGGTACGGGGGCGCGGCGTTCCTCGGCTGGTTCGCGGTGAACGCGGCGCGCCGTGCGCTGCGGCCCGCGACGCTGCAGCCCGCCGCCGACGACGCCCCGGGCGGGCGTGCCCGCGTGCTGCTCACGTGCGCCGCCCTGACCTTCCTGAACCCGCACGTGTACCTCGACACCGTCGTGCTCCTCGGCTCGGTCGCGCACCAGCAGGACCGGCCGTGGGCCTTCGCCGCCGGGGCGGTCGCCGCGAGCATCGGCTGGTTCGTCACCCTCGGGTTCGGCGCGGGCCGGCTCGCCCCGCTCTTCGCCCGCCCGCGCGCCTGGCAGGTCCTCGACGGGCTCGTCGCGGTCGTGATGGCGGCGCTCGCGGTCTCGCTCGTGGTCGGCACCTGACCGGCTTGTCCGATCCGGGCCCCTGTGCTGCAGTTCGGGGCATGACGCTTCTCGAGGCGGGCGACCGCATCCTGCTGACCGGCGACTCGATCACCGACGGGGGGCGCGACCGCAGCGACCCGGCGAGCCTCGGGCACGGGTACGCGCTGCTCGTCGCCGCGCTCGCCGGCGCGCGCCGGCCCGACCTGGGCCTGACCTTCCTCAACCGCGGGATCGGCGGGGACACCGCGCGGCAGCTCCGCGACCGCTGGGAGGCCGACGCCCTCGCGCTCGAGCCGACCGTGATCTCGGTGCTCGTCGGGATCAACGACACGTGGCGCCGCTACGACTCGGGCCGCGCGACCTCCGTCGACGCGTACGAGGAGGACTACCGCGCGATGCTCGACTCGGCGCGCGAGCGCCTGGGGGCGCGCCTCGTCCTCGTCGAGCCGTTCGTCGTGCCCGTCGAGGAGGCACAGCACGGCTGGCGCGAGGACCTCGACCCGCGGATCGGGGTCGTCCGGCGGCTCGCCGCCGAGCTCCGCGCGACGCTCGTGCCGGCCGACGGGCTCTTCGCCGCGGCGGCCGTCCGCACCACGCCGGCCGCCTGGGCGTACGACGGCGTGCACCCCACGCCCGCCGGTCACGGCCTGCTCGCCGAGGCGTGGCTCGACGCCGTCGGGCTGGGCTGAGCGTCCTGCGCGTGCGCCCGGGCGCACGCACAGGACCACGCCCGCCACCCGTGCGGGTGCACCCGTCCGTGAATGCACCGATCGTGTTCGTAACCCGTCCCGGACGGACATCCCGGACGTGCCGCCGGGGCGCCCGCGCCGCACTCGGGAACTCGTCGAAAACAACGCCTTCTCACGCATTCCCACGCCCGTGACCTGCGGGATCGCCCTGATCCGCACCGGCTGTTATCACCGGCACCGAGGACCCGCCGCCCGGACGACGCTGTTTCACCCGCCTGCCAGGCGCTGTGACTCTTGTCGCGGGCAGCCGCGACCGCATACGGTCCTCCTGTCCACGAAAAGGCAAAGCTGCCGCGAGGCAGTGACGCAAAGCCATGGGACCCACGAGGTTCGCCAGGCTGCCGAACGACGGAGAATCCAGTGCTCAATGCAGTCCGCTCGACCTTCAGCGCGCCCACCGACAGCCTGTCGGAGCGCGCCCCGCAGCGCGCCCTCCGCCGCCGGGGCCGGGCCGTCGCCCTCGTCGCCGGCCTCAGCGTCGTCGCAGCGATCGCGTCAACGGCTCCCGCTGCCGGCGCCGGCGTCGCACCCGCCGCGCTCACCATCCCGACGCTGAGCAACGCGAGCGCCAGCACGACGGGCGTGCCGGCAGGCACGGTCCTGACCGTCATCACCGGCGACCTCGTGGTGAGCACGCCGGGCGCGGTCATCGACGCGGTCGACGTGCGGGGGTTCCTCAAGGTCACGGCACCGAACGTCACGATCAAGCGCTCGGTCGTCCGCGGCCGGCCGATCACCAGCAGCTTCGCCCTCGTCACGAACGGCGCGGGTCTCTACCCCTTCACGATCGAGGACAGCGAGCTCGTCGCGGCCGACGCGTCGCCGCACATCGCGGGCATCATCGGGCACAACTTCACGGTCCGCCGCACGGAGATCGCGAACGTCATCGACTCGGTGCACATCACGGGCTCGAACGTCCTCGTCGAGGACTCGTACATGCACAGCAACCTGTACTACGCCTCCGACCCGAACCACAAGGGCGGCGAGAGCCACGCCGACAGCATCCAGATCCAGGGCGGGTCGAACATCCGGATCCTGCGGAACAACATCCGCGGTGCGCAGGCCACGGCGATCCAGACGACGCAGGACCGTTCGCAGATCACGGGCCTGACGATCAAGGACAACCGGATCGGTGGCGGCAAGTGCACCATCAACATGGCTTACGGCAGCCGCCCGGCGAGCACCGGCGTGGTCATCCAGAACAACGTGTTCCGGCTCGACACGGGGTACACGCGCTGCGCGATCCTCGCTCCGACCGTCCACACGATCGCGAACGTCGACAACTACTTCACGGACGGCGCGGCGGTCAAGGTCCAGCGCAGCTTCTGACGTCCGCACGGCAGACGCACGCGAGCGGTGCGCGGGTTTCCCGCGCACCGCTCGCGTGCGTCGTCGGCGTCCCACGGCCCGTCGCCGTGCTGCGTCGCGGTCGTCCGCGCGGACGACGTCCCGCACCTCGGGCATGCTTTGCACCGCGGGGACGTTGTCGATAACGTCAGCGCGTCCATGACCGACCGGGAGGAGAGGTGACCGTGCTGCTCCGCGCGTGCGTCACCACCCTGGTCCTGTGCGACGCCGCGTGCGCCCGGCCCCACCGGGTCGCCGCCTGCTGTCGCTGTCACTAGAGCGCTGGCCGCTCCCGCTGCCCTCGCAGCGGGAGGCCCGCACGGGCACATCCCCCCGCGCCAGCGCTCGCCCCACGCGCCGCACCGGTGGTCCCCGGCGCTCGGCGGTCCCCGGCAGCGAGCCCCGCGCGCTGCTGCCCGGCCCGACGACGAGCCCACCGCGCGGCGCGCGACGCCGGAGCCCTCCCGGTCCCCCGCACCACCTCCCCCACCCCGCCACGCACCCCGTGGCCCCGCACAGACGAGGACGACATGGCCCGCATCTACGACGACGCGACGCAGCTCATCGGCAACACCCCGCTGGTCCGCATCAACAAGCTGACCGAGGGCGCCGGCGCCACGGTGGTCGGCAAGCTCGAGTTCTACAACCCCGCGAGCTCGGTCAAGGACCGCATCGGCGTCGCGATCATCGACGCCGCCGAGGCGTCCGGCGAGCTCCCCGCGGGCGGCACGATCGTCGAGGCCACCAGCGGCAACACCGGCATCGCGCTCGCGTTCGTCGGCGCGGCGCGCGGGTACAAGGTCGTCCTGACGATGCCCGAGACCATGTCGAAGGAGCGCCGGGCCCTGCTGCGCGCGTACGGCGCCGAGCTCATCCTCACCCCCGGCTCGGAGGGCATGAAGGGCGCGGTCAACCGCGCGAACGAGGTCGCCGCGGAGCGCCCGGGCGCCGTGCTCGCCCGCCAGTTCGCGAACGCCGCCAACCCGGCGATCCACCGCGCGACGACCGCCGAGGAGATCTGGGCGGACACCGACGGCAAGGTCGACATCTTCGTCGCCGGGATCGGCACGGGCGGCACGATCACGGGCGTCGGGCAGCTGCTCAAGGAGCGCAACCCGGACGTGAAGATCATCGCCGTCGAGCCGGAGGAGTCGCCGATCCTGAACGGCGGTCAGCCGGGGCCGCACAAGATCCAGGGCATCGGCGCCAACTTCGTCCCCGAGATCCTCGACACCTCGGTCTACGACGAGGTGATCGACGTCAACGCCGAGACGGCCGTCGAGTGGGCGCGACGCGCGGCGAAGGAGGAGGGGCTCCTCGTCGGGATCTCCTCCGGCGCGGCGCTCTACGCCGCCGTCCAGGTCGCCAAGCGCCCCGAGAACGCGGGCAAGCTGATCGTCACGATCATCCCGTCCTTCGGCGAGCGCTACCTGACGTCGATCCTCTACGCCGACCTGCTGGACTGACCGTGCCGTCGCTCACCCGCTTCCTCGGCGTCCTGCGCGAGGACCTCGACGTCGCGCGGCGCCGCGACCCCGCGGCCCGCTCCGTCGTCGAGGTCGCCCTCGGCTACCCGGGGGTGCACGCGGTGTGGGCGTACCGGCTGTTCCACCGCATGTGGCGCGAACCCGGTCTGAGGCTGCCCGCGCGCCTGCTCTCGCAGGCGACGCGGGCGGCCACGGGCATCGAGATCCACCCCGGCGCGCGGCTCGGGCGCCGGCTGTTCATCGACCACGGCATGGGGGTCGTCATCGGCGAGACGGCGGTCGTCGGCGACGACGTCGTGCTGTTCCACGGCGCGACGCTCGGGGGCCGCACGATGCGCGTCGGCAAGCGGCACCCGACGCTCGGCAACGACGTCGTCGTGGGTGCGGGCGCGAAGGTCCTGGGCCCCGTCTGGATCGGCGACGGCGCGCAGATCGGCGCGAACGCGGTCGTGGTCAAGGACGTGCCGGCGGGCTCGGTCGCCGTCGGGGTCCCGGCCGAGGTCCGACGCCGGCCCTCGGCGTGGACGGCCGAGGACATCGTGGACGACCCCGCGATCTACATCTGACGCGGGGTCGCGGTGCACCTGACCTGGACGCTCACGACCTGACAGACTCCTCCCCGGGCGCGACGAGGCGCCCGCACGAGGCAGGGACGAGGGCGCGATGCGACTGGGTTACCACACGGGCTACTGGTCGGCGGGTCCGCCGCAGGGAGCGCAGGAGGCGGTGCTCGCGGCCGAGCAGCTCGGGTTCGACTCGGTCTGGACCGCGGAGGCGTACGGGTCGGACGCCCTGACGCCGCTCGCCTGGTGGGGGGCCCGGACGTCGCGCATCCGGCTCGGCACCGCGATCGCGCAGATCTCGGCGCGCACCCCCACCGCGGCCGCGATGGCCGCCCTCACGCTCGACCACCTGTCCGGCGGGCGCTTCACGCTCGGGCTCGGGGCGTCCGGGCCGCAGGTCGTCGAGGGCTGGTACGGCCAGCCGTACCCCCGCCCGCTGGCGCGCACGCGCGAGTACGTCGAGGTCGTCCGCCAGGTGCTCGCCCGGGAGGCGCCGGTGACGTACGACGGCGCGTTCTACCAGCTCCCGCTCCAGGGCGGCGCGGGGCTCGGCAAGGCGCTGCGCTCGACGGTGCACCCGCTGCGCGCCGACCTGCCGATCCACCTCGCGGCGGAGGGGCCCAAGAACGTCGCGCTGTCCGCCGAGATCGCGGACGGGTGGCTGCCGCTGTTCTACTCCCCGCGGATGGACGCGACCTACCGCGAGCTGCTCGCCGACGGCTTCGCGCGGCGCGGCGCGGGAGCGCGGCCCGTCGAGGAGTTCGAGGTGACGGCGACGGTGCCCGTGGTGCTGGACGACGACGTCGAGCGCGCGGCCGACCATGTCCGGCCGTTCATCGCGCTGTACGCGGGCGGCATGGGCGCCAAGGGCGCGAACTTCCACCGCGACGTGCTGGACCGGCTCGGGTACGCGGACGCGTGCGACGAGATCCAGGCGCACTTCCTCGCCGGCGACCGCGCGCGTGCGACGGCGGCCGTGCCGCTCGAGCTCGTGCAGGACGTCGCGCTCGTCGGGCCGGCGGCGGAGATCCGGGGCCGGCTCCCGTCGTGGCGGAGCACCGCGATCACCACCCTGCTCGTGCAGGCGGACCCGCGCTCGCTCCCGCAGGTCGCCGCGCTGCTCGCCTGACCGCGGGCCCCTCGCGACGCCACCCGGGCGGGTGACGTCGGCAGCGGCATGCCCGGACCGGGTTGGCCGCGGGCCCCCAGGGGCGCTACTGTCGGCCCGTTCCCACTGTGTGGGAACCGCGTCCCAGAATGTGGACGCACTCCGACGGCGACGAGAGGCAGGCCCATGGCGCAGCGCACCGTGCCGGTCGCGTCGCACGTCGCCGCGCCGAGCTGTCGCGCCTGCTGTTGTCCGCAGCCGCACCGCAGCCGCGCCTGACGGGTCCGCCCGCCCAGACCCTCCCGGTCACCGACCGGACGCGCCCGCCGGTGCACCACACCCCGCAGCTGCCCAGCACGCGTGCACCCGGCCGGTCCCAGGCCGCCCCGGAGCCCGTGCCCGACTCCCCCAGGACGGCCATGGCCCTCACCCCCTCCCTCGCGAGCCGCACGCCCGGCACCGCGGGGGCCCACCCCGTCGCGCTGCGCGGCGTGAGCCGCACGTTCCCCACCGCGACCGGTCCGCGCGTCGTGCTGCACGACGTCGACCTCGAGCTGACCGCCGGGGAGATCGTCGCGATCATCGGCCCCTCGGGCTGCGGCAAGTCGACGCTCCTGCGCCAGGTCGCCGGGCTCGACGTGCCGGACACCGGCGAGATCCTGCTCGACGGCAGCCCGGTCGCGGGCGTCGACACCCGCACCGCCGTGGCCTTCCAGGAGCCCCGCCTGCTGCCCTGGCGCACGCTCAGCCAGAACGTCGCGCTCGGCCTCCCGCGCGGCACCGACCGGTCCGCCGGTGCCCGCCGCGTCGGCGAGCTGCTCGACCTCGTCGGGCTCGCGTCGTCCGCGGGGCTGCGGCCCCGCCAGGTCTCGGGCGGGATGGCGCAGCGCGCGTCGCTCGCCCGGGCGCTCGCGCGCAACCCCGGCGTGCTCCTGCTCGACGAGCCGTTCGGTGCGCTGGACGCGCTGACCCGCCTGAAGATGCAGGACCTCCTGCTCGAGGTCCACGCCGCCGAGCCGACGACCGTGCTGCTCGTGACGCACGACGTCGAGGAGGCGCTCTACCTCGCCGACCGGGTCGTGCTGCTCACGACGCTGGCCACCGCGGACCCCGGCACCGGCTCGGTCCGCTCGGTCATCCGGGTGCCCGGCGACCGCCCGCGCGACCGCGCCGACCACGTGCTCGCCGAGCTGCGCGCCGAGCTCCTCGAGGGCCTCGGCGTCCCGACGCACCACCGCACGCCCGGCGACCCGGACCTGCACCACTCCATCTGAGCCTCCGCTCCCCACCCGCGCCGTCCCCCACGGCTCACCACCCGAGAGAGAGACCATGAACATCCGTACCGCACTGCCCGCCGCCGCCCTCGTCACCGTGCTGGCCACGAGCGTGCTGAGCGGCTGCGTCGCGGGCGAGGGTGCCGCCGCCGAGCCCGACGACGCGGGCACGCCGGCCGCCGACGCCGGCTGGAGCGACACCGAGCTCACCCTCGACTTCGCGACCTACAACCCGCTGAGCCTCGTGATCAAGGAGCAGGGCTGGATCGAGGAGACCCTCGGCGACGACGTGACCGTCACCTGGGTCCAGTCGGCCGGTTCCAACAAGGCCAACGAGGCGCTGCGTGCGGGTGCCGTCGACGTCGGCTCGACCGCCGGCTCCGCGGCGCTGCTCGCCCGCGCGAACGGCTCGCCGATCAAGGTCATCGACATCTACTCCCAGCCGGAGTGGGCGGCGATCGTCGTGCCCGCGGGCTCCGACATCACCGACGTGAAGCAGCTCGCGGGGAAGTCGGTCGCCGCGACCAAGGGCACGGACCCGTACTTCTTCCTGCTCCAGGCGCTCGAGGAGGCCGGCGTCCCGCTCGCCGACGTCGAGGTGCAGAACCTTCAGCACGCCGACGGCAAGGCCGCGCTCGAGAACGGCAGCGTCCAGGCGTGGTCCGGGCTCGACCCGCTCATGGCCGCGAGCGAGGCGACCGCGGGCTCGACGCTGATCTACCGCAACATCGACTTCAACACCTACGGCTTCCTCAACGCGACCGAGGAGTTCCTCACCGAGAACCCCGACCTCGCGCAGGTCGTCGTCGACGCGTACGAGAAGGCGCGCGCGTGGGCCGAGGAGAACCCCGAGGAGGTCGCCGCGATCCTCGCCGAGGTCGCCGCGATCGACCCGGCCGTCGCCACGACGGTCATCACCGAGCGCACCAACCTCGCCGTCGACCCGGTCCCGGGCGACGCGCAGCGCGAGGTGCTCGAGGTCGTCGGCCCGATCTTCGTCGAGTCCGGCGACGTCGCGAGCCAGGACGCCATCGACGACGCGCTCGAGGCGCTCCTGGAGCCCGCGTTCGCCGAGAAGGCCGACCCCAGCACGATCGCGGACTGACCGCCGGAGCCGTCCCTGCGCCGCCCGGCGCGGCGCGGGGACGGCTCACCTCGCGACCCCCGGGCCGCACACCGCGCACGACTCCGCACCCGCACCACCTGGAGCACTCATGACGATCCCTGGCAGCCTCGGGGCCGGACCGGTGACCGACGACGAGGGCCGGCGCCGCGAGGGCGTCGACCCCGCCACGTCGTCCCCGGCCTCGTCGCCCCCGGCGTCGTCCCCGGCCACGGACGCGCCCGGCCCGGACGCCGCCGCGCAGGTGCGCCCGGGCACCGGCGTCGCCGGACCGGTCGGCTCCGGCACCGCGGTCACCCTCGCGGGCGGCTCCCGGGTGCGCGAGCACCGCCGTCCGGCGCTCTCGCGTGCCTGGGTGCGCGCCGGCCTCGGTGCGGTGCTGCCGCTCGCGCTGCTCGGCGTCTGGCACGCCGTGACCGCGGCAGGGCTCGTCCCCGCCTACCAGCTCCCGGCGCCCGCCTCGGTGTGGACCGCGGCGGTCGACCTCGCCGAGCGGGGACAGCTCGGGCAGTTCGTCGCGATCTCCACGCAGCGTGTGCTGCTCGGCTTCGTGATCGGAGGCAGCCTCGGCCTCCTGGTCGGCGCCCTCGTCGGGCTCTCCCGCGTCGCGAGCGCGCTCCTCGCCCCGACGATCGGCGCGGTGCGCGCGGTGCCGTCGCTCGCGTGGATCCCGCTTCTGATCCTCTGGATGAAGATCGGCGAGGAGTCCAAGATCACGCTCATCGCGATCGGGGCGTTCTTCCCGGTCTACACGACCGTCGCCGCCGCGCTGCGCCACGTCGACCCGCACCTCGTCGAGGTCGGGCGCGCGTACGGCCTGCGCGCCGTCTCGCTCTTCAGCCGCGTGCAGCTGCCCGCGGTGCTGCCCTCGATGGTCTCGGGCCTGCGCCTCGCGCTCGCGCAGTCGTGGCTCTTCCTCGTCGCCGCGGAGCTCATCGCGTCGTCGATGGGGCTCGGGTTCCTGCTCATGGACTCGGGTCAGAACGGCCGCATCGACCGGCTCCTGCTCGCGATCGTCCTGCTCGCCCTGCTCGGGAAGATCACCGACTCGCTGATCGGCCTCGCCGAGAAGCACCTGCTCCGGAGGTGGTCGTGACGACCGGCACCGTGACCACGCACGCGCGCGAGCGCTCCTACCCGGCACCGGCCGCGTTCTCCGCGCGGGCCCAGGTCGGCCCGGCCGAGCACGCGCGGCTCGCCGCCGCTGCCGACGCCGACCCCGTCGCGTTCTGGGAGGACGCCGCCCGGCGGCTGCAGTGGGACACCCCCTGGCACACCGCGCACGCGTGGTCGCCCGCGGTCCCCACGAGCGACGACCCGGACGCGCCGCTGAGCGTCCCCGAGGCGCGCTGGTTCCTCGGCGGGACGCTCAACGTCGCGGTGAGCTGCGTCGACCGGCACGTCGCCGCGGGCCGGGGCGACAAGGTCGCGCTGTTCTTCGAGGGCGAGCCGGGCGACCGCCGGGCCGTCACCTACGCCGAGCTGCAGCGCGAGGTGGCCCGCGCGGCGAACGCGCTCACGGCGCTCGGCGTCGGGAAGGGCGACCGGGTCGTCGTCTACCTGCCGGTGCTCGTCGAGACCGTCGTCGTGACGCTCGCGATCGCCCGGATCGGCGCCGTCCACTCGCTCGTGTTCGGCGGCTTCTCCGCCGAGGCCGTGCGGTTCCGGCTCCAGGACACCGGCGCGAAGCTGCTCGTGACGTCGGACGGCCAGTTCCGCCGCGGCGTCGCGACGCCGACCAAGGCGACCGCGGACCAGGCGGCCGCGGGCCTCGACGCGCTCGAGCACGTGCTCGTGGTCCGCCGCACGGGCGACGCGACGCCCGACGTGCCGTGGACCGAGGGCCGCGACGTCTGGTGGCACGACGTCGTCGGCGCCGCGAGCGACGTGCACGAACCCGAGTCGTTCGACTCGGAGACGCCGCTGTTCATCATCTACACGTCCGGCACGACCGGGCGGCCCAAGGGCCTGGTGCACACCGCGGGCGGCTACCTCACGCAGGCGTCGTGGTCGCACTGGCTGCACTTCGACGCGCGCGACGACGACGTGCACTGGTGCACCGCCGACCTCGCCTGGGTCACCGCGCACACGTACGAGATCTACGGCCCGCTCTCGAACGGCCTGACCCAGGTGATCTACGAGGGCGTCCCGAACGCCCCGCACCAGGAGCGTCACCTCGAGATCATCGAGCGGTACGGCGTGACGGTCTACTACACCGCACCGACCCTCATCCGGACCTTCATGACGTGGTTCGGCGACGACCTGCCCGGCGGGCACGACCTGTCGTCGATCCGGCTGCTCGGGAGCGTCGGCGAGGCGATCAACCCCGAGGCGTGGGCGTGGTTCCACCGCAACCTCGGCCGCGGCGAGGCGCCGGTCGTCGACACGTGGTGGCAGTCCGAGACGGGCGCGGCGATCATCGCGCCCGTGCCCGGGGTCTCGACGCTCAAGCCCGGTTCCGCGACGCGGCCGTCGCTCGGGGTCTCCGCGCGCGTGGTCGACGAGGCGGGCGAGCGCACCGCCCCGGGCGAGCAGGGGTTCCTCGTGCTCGACCGGACGTGGCCGGGGATGGCGCGGACCATCTGGGGCGACCCCGAGCGGTACCGCGACGCGTACTGGTCCCGGTACGCCGCGCAGGGCTGGTTCTTCGCGGGCGACGGCGCGCGGTACGACGAGGACGGCGACATCTGGCTGCTCGGGCGCGTCGACGAGGCGATCAACGTCTCGGGGCACCTGCTCTCGACGATCGAGATCGAGTCGGCGCTCGTCGCACACCCCGCCGTCGGCGAGGCGGGCGTCACGGGCGTGCACGACGCGCTCACCGGGCAGGGCATCGCGGCGTTCGTCGTGCCGACGAGCCCGCCCGGTCCGGTCGAGGACGTCGCGGCGTGGCAGGCGGCGGCAGCGGCGCTGCGCGACGAGCTCCGGACGCACGTCGCGACGGCCATCGGCCCGATCGCCAAGCCGCACGACGTCGTCGTCGTCCCGGAGGTGCCCAAGACCCGCTCGGGCAAGATCCTGCGCCGCCTGCTCGCGCAGCTGCGCGACGGGGAGACGCTCGGCGACACCACGTCGCTGCAGAACCCGTGGGCCGTCGAGGACATCGCCCGGATCCTGGGTACCGTGCAGCCGGGCACGCCGGCCGCCGACGTGACCCGCCCCCGCACGACCGAGGCCGAGGAGGCCCGCACCGCATGACCGACCACCGTTTCGGCTTCCGTACGCGTGCGCTGCACGCCGGGGCCATCCCCGACGCCGCCACCGGCGCGCGCGCCGTGCCGATCTACCAGTCGACGTCGTTCGTCTTCCAGGACACGACCGACGCCGCCACGCTGTTCGCGCTGCAGAAGTACGGCAACATCTACTCGCGGATCGGCAACCCGACCGTCGCCGCGTTCGAGGAGCGCATCGCCTCGCTCGAGGGCGGGATCGGCGCCGTGGCGACCGCGTCCGGCATGGCCGCCGAGTTCATCGTGTTCGCGGCGCTCGTCGGTGCGGGCGACCACGTCGTCGCGGCGGCGCAGCTCTACGGCGGCACCGTCACGCAGCTCGACGTGACGCTGCGGCGGTTCGGCGTCGAGACGACGTTCGTGCCCGGCAGCGACCCCGCCGACTTCGCCGCGGCGATCCGGCCCGAGACCAAGGTCGTGTACGTCGAGTCGATCGCGAACCCGTCGGGCGAGATCGCCGACCTCGCGGGGCTCGCCGAGGTCGCGCACGCCGCCGGCGTCCCCCTCGTCGTGGACTCGACGCTCGCGACCCCGTACCTCCTCCGGCCGATCGAGCACGGCGCCGACATCGTCATCCACTCCGCGACGAAGTTCCTCGGCGGGCACGGCACGACGCTCGGCGGCGTCGTCGTCGAGTCGGGCACGTTCGACTGGGGCAACGGGCGCTTCCCGCAGATGACCGAGCCCGTGCCGTCGTACGGCGGCGTGAGCTGGTGGGAGAACTTCGGCGAGTACGGCTTCCTCACCAAGCTGCGCAGCGAGCAGCTGCGTGACATCGGCCCCGCGCTGTCCGCCCAGTCGGCGTTCCAGCTGCTGCAGGGCGTCGAGACCCTGCCGCAGCGCCTCGACGCGCACCTCGCGAACGCCCACGCGGTCGCCCGGTGGCTCGAGGAGGACCCGCGCGTGTCGTACGTGAGCTGGGCCGGGCTGCCGAGCCACCCGCACCACGAGCGCGCCGCGCGGTACCTCCCGCAGGGACCCGGCTCGGTCTTCGCGTTCGGGCTCGCGGCGACACCCGACCGCGACGGCCGCGAGGTCGGCCGCCGGTTCATCGAGGCACTCCAGCTCGCGAGCCACCTCGCGAACATCGGCGACGCCCGCACGCTCGTCATCCACCCCGCCTCCACGACGCACCAGCAGCTGAGCGCGGAGCAGCTCGTCGCGGCCGGCATCCCCGCGGACCTCGTCCGGCTCAGCGTCGGCATCGAGGACGTCGAGGACATCCTGTGGGACCTCGACCAGGCCCTCACCGAGGCGAGCGGAGCGACCCGATGAGCACCGTCATCCCCCCGGTCGGCGGCGGCGACGCGTGCGCCGTGCCGACGCCTCCCGCGCCCGTGCCGTCGACCTCGGCCGAGCGCGACCCCGCGACCGCCGCGCCGGCCCGCACCTGGACCGGCCCGGGCGCCCAGGAGCGGCTCGCGCTGCTGCGGCGCACGCGCACGGTCGCGATCGTCGGGGCGTCGACCAACCCCGCGCGCGCGAGCTACTTCGTCTCGACCTACCTGCTGTCGAGCTCGCCGTACGAGGTGTACTTCGTCAACCCGCGCGCGAGCGAGATCCTCGGCCGGCCGGTCTACCCGTCGCTCGCGGCGCTGCCGGTCGTGCCCGACCTCGTCGACGTGTTCCGCCGTCACGACGACCTCCCGAGCGTGCTCGACGAGACGCTCGCGGTCGGCGCGAAGGCGCTGTGGCTCCAGCTGGGGTCGTGGCACGAGAACGTCGCACGCCGCGGCGAGGCGGCGGGCCTCCCGGTCGTCATGGACCGGTGCCTGAAGATCGAGCACGCGCGCTTCCACGGCGGCCTGCACCTCGCAGGCTTCGACACGGGCGTCATCAGCTCGCGGCGCGCCTCGTCCTGACGCCGGCGCGGACCGCCCGTGCAGGCCGGTCCCGCGGCGCTCAGGGCTGCGACCCGCGGCACCTGCACGTCCCGGCGAGGCCCCGCACCCCCCGACGACCGACGCCCGTGCCGCACCGGCGCGGGCGTCAGTCGTCGTCGTCCGGGAACCAGATCGCCCGGCGCAGCGCGACGCGCGTGCCGTCGGCCGTGAGCGGCGTGCCCTCGGCGCCGAGGTGGTCGAGCGCCCGCCGGGCCGCGTGCACGGGAGGTCGGCCCGCGGCGTTGACGACGCGCCACCACGGGACGCCGCTCCCGGCGCGTGCGAGCACCTGACCGACCTGGCGCGGACCGCCGCGCGCGGTGCCGCCGGACGCCACGAGCTCGTCGGCCACGACCTCGGCGATCGTGCCGTACGTCATCGCCCGCCCGGCGGGGATCCGCTCGACGAGGTCGAGGACCGCCTCGAGGTACTCCTCGTCCACCGTGCGCCTCCCGCGCTCAGTCGCGGTGCACGAGCACGAGGGCCCGGTCGTCGTTCTCGCCCGCGCGCACCTCGGCGAGCACGGCCTCCGCGCCGCCGCGCCGGGTCGCGAGGAGCTGCTCCGCGGCACCCATGAGGCGGTCGATACCGAGGTCGAGGTCGTAGCCGGGCATCTCGACGAGGCCGTCGGTGTACAGCAGCAGGACGTCGCCGTGGTCGAGCCGGCCCGAGCGCGCGGTGTAGGTGACGCCGCCGACGACCCCGAGCGCCGGGCTGCCGACCGTGTCGACGACGTCGATGCGCCCCGAGCCCGCGTGCAGGTGCACCGCGGGCGGGTGCCCCGCCGACGAGATCCAGTACTCGCCCGTGCCCAGGTGGACCGCGACGTGCACCGCGGTCGCGAACCCCTCCTCCCACGCCTGGGAGAGCAGGTACTCGTTGGCCGCCGCGAGGAACTCGGTCCGCGGCATCGAGCCGAGCAGCCCCCCGAACGCGCCGGACAGCAGCAGCGAGCGCACCCCCGCGTCCTGCCCCTTGCCCGAGACGTCGACGAGCACCATCTCGAGCTGGTCGCCGCGCTCACGCTTCGTCGCGACCATGAAGTCCCCGGAGAACGCCTCGGCGTGCGCCGACCGGAGCGCGGTGTCGACGCGCCAGCCCGGCGGGAGCGGCGGGATGCGGCCGTGCGCCGCGAGGCGGTCACGCAGGTCGACGAGCATGAGCTCCCCGGGCGCACCCTGGAGGCCGAGCCGCGCACGGGCCCGCGCGAACGAGAGCACCGCGACGACGGAGATCGCGAGCACCACGAGCACCCCGGGGACGAGGGTCCGGAGACCGATCGACCGCAGCAGCACGATCTCCACGAGGACGAACCCGCACAGCACGACCATGCCGCCGAAGCGCAGCAGGAACGCGCCCACGAGCAGGAGCAGGAGGAACGTCGCGGGCGGCACCCACTCGGGGAACGCGAGCGCGCCGAGCACGATGAGGACGCTCAGCCCGGTGAGCGCCGCGGTCAGGACGACCTGGGACTGCAGCCCGAGGCGCCGTTGCCGTGCCGCGACCCGGGCGCGCACGGACGCGCGGCCCCGCCTGGGGACCCCCGATGTCGTCACGTCGTGAGGGTATCCAGGGCGCGGGGCCGGGGACAGGCGGACGCGGCCGGAAATGCACGTGACCTGCGCCGCCGCGGCGCCCGAGGATGGCGCCATGACGTCTGCTCCCGCCGGTTACCGTGTCGTCGAGGTCCCCGAGTCGCGCAAGGACGAGCTCCTCGAGGTCGACCACCTCGCGTTCGCGTTCGAGCCCGACGCGGAGACGTCCGCGCAGGTCCCGATGACGCTCGAGTGGGACCGGACCGTCGGCGTCGAGGCACCCGACGGGACGCTCGCGGCAGTGCACGGCTCGTTCCGCCTCGTGCTGCCCGTGCCGGGCGGCTCGGTGCCGTGCGCGGGCCTGACCTGGGTCGGCACGCGGCCGGACCAGCGCCGGCGCGGGCTGCTGTCCACGATGATCGACGCCCACTTCGCGCGGTCGCTGGCCCGTGGCGAGCCGGTGTCCGCGCTCTACGCGGCGGAGTCGGCGATCTACGGCCGGTTCGGCTACGGCAGCGCCGCCCAGAACGTCCGGATGACCGTCCCGCGCGGCGCCGCGCTGCGTCCCGTGCCGGGCTCGGACGCCCTGGGCGTGCGGTACGAGAAGCTCGACCCGGACGTGCACGGACCGCTCGTCCAGCGCGTGCACGTCGCTGCGGGCGCGGGCCGGCCGGGCTGGATCACGCGCGACACCGACGCCCTGCGGAGCAAGCACCTGGCCGACCCGCCCGCGTGGCGCGACGGCGCCGAGCCGCTGCGCGTGGTGACGGTCCTCGACGGCGACGAGCCCCGCGGCTACGCGCTCCTGCGCCGCAAGGAGGTGGGGACGGACGGTCAGCCCGCGATGGTCGTGCGGATGCACGACCTCGCGGCGCTCGACGCGGCCGCCGCGCACCGCCTGTGGTCGGTCGTGCTCGACCTCGACCTGACCTCGGTCGTCGAGACCCCGATGCTCGCCGTGGACGACGCGCTCGTGCAGCTGCTCCTCGACCCGCGCGGCCCGCGCCCGCGCGTCGCCGACAACCTGTGGCTGCGCGTCCTCGACGTGCGTGCGGCCCTCGCCGCCCGCCGGTGGAGCGCGCCGGTCGACGTCGTGCTCGACGTGCAGGACGCGCGGCTGCCCGCGAACGCCGGACGGTGGCGCGTCACGACCGGCGAGCCCGGCGCCGACGGCACGTGGGACGCACGCGTCGAGCCGACGCACGACCCGGCCGACGTCGCGCTCGACGTGCGCGAGCTCGGGGCCGTCTACCTCGGCGGCCGCTCGCTCGGCGCGCTCGGCCGGGCCGGGCTGGTCACCGAGCTCGTGCCCGGGACGCTGCACCGGGCGTCCGCAGCCTTCGGGTGGCCGCTCGCCCCGGTGTGCAGCTGGGCGTTCTGACGCGGGGTCCGTCGGCGGCGGGTGGACCGCCGGACCGGGCGGGCGGGGCGCCCGGGGGTCAGCGACCGGCCTCGTAGGCGGTCAGCAGGTCGATCCGGCGCTGGTGGCGCGGGTCGCCGCTGAACGGCTCGGCGACGAAGGCCTCGACGAGCGCGACGGCGTCGTCGACCGAGTGCTGACGCGCGCCGATCGCGATGACGTTCGCGTCGTTGTGCTGCCGGCCGAGCTTCGCCGTCTCGGTGCTCCAGGCGAGGACGGCACGGACGCCGGGCACCTTGTTCGCGGCGATCTGCTCGCCGTTGCCGGACCCGCCGATCACGATGCCGAGCGAGCCGGGCTCGGCGACGACGGCCTCGCCCGCCGCGAAGCACACCGGCGGGTAGTCGTCCTGCGCGTCGTACTCGTGCGCGCCGTGGTCCACGACCTCGTGCCCCGCGGCCCGCAGGTGCTCGGTGAGGGCGGACTTGAGCTCGAAACCGGCGTGGTCGGCGGCGACGTGGATGCGCATGGGCCGATTCTGCCGCATCCCGGACCGGCCGCGCGGAGCCGTCCGGGGCACGCCCCGCGGGGCACCCGCCGGCCGCCCACCACCCGCTGCACGCCTCCAGCGAACACCGCCGCGCGGCCCCTCGCGCGCGAGCACGCCGCGCCTACGCTGGGTGCGCCCGCACGAGGAGAGCTCGTGGGACGCCCGAGGAGAGCGAGAGAACGCATGGCACGCAGCGGCATCGACCTGACCGCGCTCGACACCGACGTCCGTCCCCAGGACGACCTCTACGCGCACGTCAACGGCCGGTGGGTCGCGTCGCACGAGATCCCCGCGGACCGGGCGACCGACGGTGCGTTCCGTGCGCTGCACGACCGCGCGGAGGAGCAGGTCCGGGTCATCATCGAGGAGGCCGCGGCGCGGGCGGCCGCCGGCGAGGGCGAGGGCGTCGAGGCGCAGGTCGGCGCCCTGTACGCGAGCTTCATGGACGAGGACCGGGTCGAGTCCGCCGGCGTCGAGCCGCTGCGCGCGGACCTCGCGCTCGTCGACGGCGCGACCTCCGCGGCCGAGCTCACGCAGGCCCTCGGCGCGCTCCAGCGGACGGGCGGCGCGGGCGCGGTCGGCTTCTGGGTCGACAACGACGCGAAGGACCCGACGCGGTACGTCGTCTACCTCGTGCAGTCGGGCCTCGGGCTGCCCGACGAGTCGTACTACCGCGACGCGCAGTACGCCGAGCTGCTCACGGCCTACCGGCCCCACGTCGCCCGGATGCTGCGCCTCGGGGGCGCGGTGGCCGACGCCGAGCGGGCCGACGAGCTCGCGGGCCGGGTCGTCGCGCTCGAGACGCAGCTCGCCGCCGGGCACTGGGACGTCGTCAAGGACCGTGACGCGGACCTGACCTACAACCCGACGACGCTCGACGCGCTCGCGGCGTCGGCCCCCGGGTTCGACTGGCACGCGTGGGCCCGTGCGCTCGGCGCGCCCGAGGCCGCGATGGAGCAGCTCGTGGTGCGCGAGCCGTCGTTCGCCGAGGCGTTCGCGCGCCTGTGGACCGAGCTGCCGCTCGAGGACTGGAAGGCGTGGCTGGCCTACCACCTCGTCTCCGCCCGCGCGCCGTACCTCCCGGCGGAGCTCGTCGAGGCCAACTTCGACTTCTACGGCCGCACGCTGACCGGCGCCCAGGAGCTGCGGGACCGCTGGAAGCGCGGCGTCGCGCTCGTCCAGGCCGCCCTCGGCGAGGCCGTCGGCAAGGTCTACGTCGAGCGGCACTTCCCCGCGGAGCACAAGCAGCGCATGGAGGTCCTCGTCGGGCACCTCGTCGAGGCCTACCGCGAGTCGATCGGCGAGCTCGACTGGATGGGCGAGGAGACGCGGGTCAAGGCGCTCGCGAAGCTCGACGCGTTCACGCCCAAGATCGGCTTCCCGGCGCGGTGGCGCGACTACTCGGCGCTCGTGCTCGAGCCCGACGACCTGCTGGGGAACGTGCGGCGCGCCAACGCGTTCGAGCAGGACCGCGAGCTCGCGAAGATCGGGAAGCCGATCGACCGCGACGAGTGGTTCATGACGCCGCAGACCGTCAACGCGTACTACAACCCGGGCATGAACGAGATCGTGTTCCCGGCCGCGATCCTGCAGCCGCCGTTCTTCGACGCCGACGCCGACGACGCGGTGAACTTCGGCGGGATCGGCGCGGTCATCGGGCACGAGATCGGGCACGGCTTCGACGACCAGGGCTCGAAGTACGACGGCGACGGCCGGCTCGAGGACTGGTGGACGGCCGAGGACCGCGCGGAGTTCGAGACGCGTGCGGCGGCGCTCGTCGCGCAGTACTCCGCGTTCTCCCCGGCGCAGCTGGGCGACGAGCACCGCGTGAACGGCGCCCTCACCGTGGGCGAGAACATCGGCGACCTCGGCGGGCTCACGATCGCGCTCAAGGCGTACCGGCTCGCGCTCGGCCGCCCGCTCGACGAGGCCCCGGTGATCGACGGGCTGACCGGCGTGCAGCGCGTGCTGCTCGGCTGGGCGCAGGTCTGGCAGACCAAGGCGCGCGACGAGGAGGCGGTCCGCCGCCTCGCCGTCGACCCGCACGCCCCCGCGGAGTTCCGCTGCAACGGGGTGCTGCGCAACCTCGACGAGTTCTACACGGCCTACGACGTGCAGCCCGGCGACGCGCTGTACCTCGCGCCCGAGGAGCGCGTGCGCATCTGGTGACCGGACGAGCCGGGCCCGCGCGGTGACGCACGGGCCCGGCTCGTGCTGCGTGCTGCGTGCTGCGTGCTGCGTGCTGCGTGCTGCGTCAGCCGATGGCGACGAGCTCCGCCCGCGCGAGCCGGAACCCCGTGCCGGTCGCGTCCTCGACGCACGTCACGCCGTTCGTCGCGCTCGTGCAGGTCCACCCGCCGACCGTCGACGTCGACCCGTACTCGAGCACGGGGACGTCCGGCGCTGCCTTCGCCGGGGCCGGACCGTCGACGCACGGGGTGTCGACCCCCTCCGCGCCGGCGACCACCACGTGCCCGATCGTCCCCGTGCACGCCTCGGCGCCCGGCGGGACGAACGTCTTGTCCGCGATGGTGCAGGTCACGCCGTCGTCGGACATCGTGCAGGCGATGTTCCGCAGCTGCGTCGTGAAGGACGCCAGGCCGGCGCCGGTCGCCGTCGGGGTCGGTGTCGGTGTCGACGCCTGACCCGACGCCGATGCCGACGGTGCCGGGTCGACGTCCGACCCGGCGTCACCCGGGCCCGTGCCGCGCAGCGCGCCGCTCAGGACGACCGCGGCGACCACGACCAGGGCGAGCACGAGCACGAGGTCCACCAGCAGGAACGCCCTCATCCCCCGGCTCAGCCCCGCCATGCGTGACGACAGACCCACCTCGCGCCCTTCCGTCGACCGTGCGTGCGGCGCCCAGCATCACACGTGCCGGGCGTGCTGCTCCACACGGGTGACCCCGCGCACCCGCTGGTCGGGCGCGTGCGCGGGGTCGGGTCCCGCGGCGCGGGCGGGCGGGAAGGGCGCGGCGCGGGGGTGGCGCCGGCATGACCCGTCAGTCGAAGACGGGCCCCTGCGTCCGGGTGCGCTTGATCTCGTAGAAGCCCGGCACGCTGGTCACGAGCACGAAGCCGTCGAAGAGCCGGCCGGCGGCCTCGCCCTTGGGCGCCGGGGTCATGACCGGGCCGAAGAACGCGGTCCCGTCGATCGCGACGACGGGCGTGCCGACCTCGTCGCCCACGAGGTCGATCGCGCGCTGGTGCGACGCCCGCAGCTGCTCGTCGTAGGCGTCGGTGGAGCCGGCCTCGGCGAGCTCCGCGGGCAGGCCGACCTCGGCGAGGGACTCCGCGATGATCGCGGCGGTGTCACGCCGGCCGCCCGGGTGCCGGCGCGTGCCCAGCGCGTCGTACAGCGGTCGCAGCACCTGCGGACCGTGCTGCTCCGCCGCCGCGACGAGCACACGGACCGCGGCCCACGACTCGTCCATCAGCGTCCGGTAGCTCTCCGGCAGGTCCCGGCCCTCGTTCAGCACGGACAGGCTCATGACGTGCCAGCGGACGTCGACGTCGCGGACCTGCTCGACCTCGACCATCCAGCGCGACGTCATCCACGCCCACGGGCAGGCCGGGTCGAACCAGAAGTCCACGGTCGTGCGGGTCGCCCCGTCGGCGGCCGTCGCGGCGGTCTCGGTCGCGGTGGTCTCGGCGGTCTGCGGCACGTCGTCTCCTCGTGGTCGGATCAGGTTCTTCGGGGCAACCACATCATCCGCGCGGACATTCCGCCCGTGAAATGATCGGGTCGGCCACGAGCCACCCCGCGCCCCGAAGGAGACACCGCGTGCCTGCTGAGAACCTCACCCGTGACGAGGCGCGCGAGCGCGCGGGCGTCGTCGCCGTCGAGTCGTACGACGTCGTGCTCGACCTCACCACGGGCCCGGCCACGTTCTCCTCGCGCACCGTCGTGCGGTTCACCGCGACGCCCGGCGCCGGCACGTTCCTCGACCTGATCGCCCCGACGGTCCACGAGGTCACGCTCAACGGCCGCGCGCTCGACGTCGCGTCCGTCGTCGCCGACTCGCGGATCCGGCTCGACGACCTCGCCGCCGACAACGAGGTCGTCGTGCTCGCCGACTGCGCGTACATGAACACGGGCGAGGGCCTGCACCGCTTCGTCGACCCGGTCGACGACGAGGTCTACCTGTACTCGCAGTTCGAGGTGGCCGACTCGCGGCGCGTCTTCGCGGTGTTCGAGCAGCCCGACCTCAAGGCGACGTTCGCGTTCACCGTGACGGCGCCGGCGCACTGGACCGTGGTGTCGAACTACCCCGCCACCGGGGAGCCCGCCTCCGTCGAGGGCGGGACGAACCGCAACGGCGGGCGCGACGCCGGCACCGCGACGTGGACGTTCGAGCGCACCCCGCGCATCTCGAGCTACATCACCGCGATCGTCGCGGGCCCGTACCACGCGGAGCACGGCGAGCTCACGAGCAGCGACGGGCGCACCGTCCCGCTCGGGGTGTACTGCCGCGGCTCGCTCGCGCAGCACCTCGACACCGAGAACATCCTCGACATCACGCGCGCCGGGTTCGCGTTCTACGAGGAGGCGTTCGGCGTCCCGTACCCGTTCGCGAAGTACGACCAGCTCTTCGTGCCCGAGTTCAACGCCGGGGCCATGGAGAACGCCGGCGCCGTCACGTTCCTCGAGAACTACGTCTTCCGCTCCAAGGTGCCCGACGCGACCGTCGAGCGCCGCGCCGTGACGATCCTGCACGAGCTCGCGCACATGTGGTTCGGCGACCTCGTGACGATGCGCTGGTGGGACGACCTGTGGCTCAACGAGTCGTTCGCCGAGTACGTCTCGACGCTCGCGACCGCCGAGGCGACGCGCTGGACGAGCGCGTGGAGCACGTTCTCCTCGATGGAGAAGAACTGGGCGTACCGCCAGGACCAGCTGCCCTCGACCCACCCGATCGTCGCGGACATGCGCGACCTCGAGGATGTCGAGGTCAACTTCGACGGCATCACCTACGCCAAGGGCGCGAGCGTGCTCAAGCAGCTCGTCGCGTGGGTCGGCAAGGACGAGTTCTTCGCGGGCGTGCGGAGCTACTTCGCCAAGCACGCGTGGGGCAACACCGAGCTCGCGGACCTGCTGCGCGAGCTCGAGGCCACGAGCGGGCGCGACCTGTCGGCCTGGTCCGGGCTGTGGCTCGAGCAGTCCGGCGTCACGTTGCTGCGGCCCGCGGTCGAGTCCGCGCCGGGCGAGGACGGCGTCGAGACGATCACGTCGTTCGCCGTGCTCCAGGAGGTGCCCGCCGAGCACCCCGTGCAGCGCCCGCACCGCCTCGCGATCGGCGGCTACGACGTCGTCGAGCAGCCCGACGGCAGCACGGCCCTCGAGCGCACGCTGCACGTCGAGCTCGACGTCGACGGCCCGCGGACCGAGGTGCCGCAGCTCGTCGGCGAGCAGCGACCCGACCTCGTCCTGGTCAACGACGGCGACCTCGCCTACGCCAAGGTCCGGCTCGACGCACGCTCGCACGCGACCGCGCTCGAGCACCTCGGCGCCTTCGCCGACTCGCTCCCGCGCACCCTCGTGTGGACGGCGATGTGGGACGCGACCCGCGACGGCGAGACCCCGGCACGCGACTTCGTCGACCTCGTGCTCGGCAACCTCGCGCGCGAGTCCGACTCGTCGGTCGTCCAGGTGCTGCTCCGCCAGCTGTCGACGGCGCTCGACCTGTACGTCGCGCCCGAGCACCGCGAGACCACCGAGGTCGCCGCGGCGGACCGCCTGCTCGTGCTCGCCGAGCAGGCGGCGGACGGCTCCGACACCCAGCTGCAGCTCCTCAAGGCGTTCGCGGGGCGGTCCGTGACCGCCGAGCAGCTCGACGTCGTCGCCGCTCTGCTCGACGGCTCGCGCACCCTCGACGGCCTGACGATCGACACCGACCTGCGCTGGGAGCTCCTGACCGCGCTCGTCACGGGTGGGCGGGCCGGCGAGGCGGAGATCGCGCGCCAGCTCGAGGCCGACCCGACCGCCACGGGTCACCGCGCCGCCGCGGCCGCCCGCGCGGCGGTCCCGACGCCCGAGGCGAAGGCCGCGGCGTGGCGCTCGGCCGTCGAGAGCGACGAGCTCGCGAACGCCCTCCAGGCCGCCACGATCGGCGGCTTCGGGCGCGTGCACGACCGCGGCCTGCTCGTCCCCTACGTCGAGCCGTACTTCGCGGCGATCGAGGACGTGTGGGAGAACCGGACCAACGAGATCGCGCAGAACATCGTGCTCGGTCTGTACCCCACGGACCTCGCCGACGACGCGCGGGTCGACGTGCTCGGCGCGACGGACGCGTGGCTCGCGGCGCACCCCGACGCGGCCCCCGCGCTGCGCCGGCTCGTCGTCGAGTCGCGCGACGGCGTGCGTCGCTCGCTCGCCGCGCAGGAGGCGGACCGCGCCCGCGGCTGACCACCCCGCACGACGACGGCCCGGCCCCTGCGTGGGGACCGGGCCGTCGTCGTCGGTGCGTGCGTCGTCAGCCGCGGTCGCGGTTCAGCACCGCGGCGAGCGAGCGCAGCCGCGCGTTGTCGAAGAGCTCCTCGACGAGCACCACCTGCCCGGCGCCGTCCGCGAGCGGGACCTTCCAGTTCGGGTACTCCTGGTCCGTCCCGGGCTGGTTCTGCGCGCGCCGCTCCCCCACGGCGTCGGCGAGCGAGACCCCGACGAGCGCGGCGGGGCTCTCGAGCACCCACGCGTGCAGCGCCTCGACGGTCTCGCGCTCGGACGGCTGCGAGCCGACGAGCCCACGTCCGCGCAGCGCCTCGACCATCTGCTCGCGCTCGGCCCGCGCGGCCCGGCGCACCTGCTCGACCGGCTCGGAGAGCAGGCCGAGGCGGTCGCGGATCGTCACGTGCTCCTCGGCGAGGTAGCCGGCGCTGGGCGGCAGGTCGTGCGTCGTGACGCTCGCCAGCGCGAGGCGGCGGTACTCCTCGGGCGCGAGGGGCTTGCCGGCGTGGTCCTTCTCGAACCACAGCACCGACGTGCCCAGCACCCCGCGGTCGCTCAGGTAGTCGCGCACCCACGGCTCGAACGTGCCGAGGTCCTCGCCGATCACGACGGCACCCGCCCGGTGCGCCTCGAGGGCGAGGATGCCCACGAGCGCCTCGTGGTCGTAGCGCACGTAGGCGCCCTGGTCGGCGGGTGCGCCCTCGGGGATCCACCACAGCCGGAACAGGCCGATGACGTGGTCGATCCGGATGGCGCCGGCGTGCCGGAGCACGGTGCGCAGCATGTCGCGGTAGGGCCGGTAGCCGACGCGCGCGAGCCGCTCGGGGTGCCACGGCGGCTGCGACCAGTTCTGGCCCTGCTGGTTGTACATGTCGGGCGGCGCGCCGACGGTCGCCCCCGTCGCGAGCACGTCGCCGAGCGCCCAGACGTCCGCGCCCTCCGGGTGCACCCCGACGGCGAGGTCGTGCATGATCCCGATCGTCATCCCGCCCTCGTGCGCGGCACGCTGCGCCGCCGCGAGCTGGGAGTCCGCGACCCACTGCAGCCAGCAGTAGAAGTCGACCCGGTCGGCGAGCTCGGTGCGGGCGCGCTCGACGAACGTCGACGAGAGGTCCTCCGCCGCGGCCGGCCACGGCTCCCCGGCGTACTTCTCGACGAGCGCGCACCAGAGCGCGAAGTCCTCGAGGCCCTGGCCCTCGTCCTCGCGGTAGTCCTCGAACGCCGCCTGGCGCGCCGCCGAGCGGGGCGCGGCGAACACGACCTCGAGCGCCGACCGCTTCGCGTCCCACGCCACGTCGCGGTCGATCGGGCCCGCGTCGGTGTCGAGCGCCCGCGCCGGCTCGGACGCCCACTCGACGAGCGCGCGGTCCGCCGCCGACAGGTACGCCGTCTCGCGCACGTCCTCGACACGGATGTAGACCGGGTTCACGAACCGGCGCGTGGTCGGCAGGTACGGCGACGGCGTCAGGGGGGTCACCGGCTCCGCGGCGTGCAGCGGGTTGATCAGCAGGAAGTCGGCGCCGCACGTGCGGCCCGCGAGCCAGCCGAGGTCCGCGAGGTCGGCGAGGTCCCCGACTCCCCACGACGCCCGCGAGCGCACCGAGTACAGCTGCGTCATGAAGCCCCAGGCGCGGCCGTCGCGCAGCTGCTCGGGGAGCTCGAGGGTGTTCGGGGTGACGACCACCGTGGAGCGGGCGCGGGCGCTCGGCCCGTCCGCGTGCAGCTCGTGCCAGCCGAGGGGCAGGTCGGTCGGGAGCGTGAACGTCGCGCGCCCGACGAGCCGGCCGTCGACGCTCCGCGGGTCGAGCGGGACGTCGGCCTGCGGCAGGTCGCGGCGGCCTCCGCCCGACTCGGGGTCGAGCTCGAGCCACACCCGGACCGGGTCGCCGTGCGTGACGTGCACGGCGACGTGCGCGTGGCGGCCCTCGCGGACCACGGTGACCGGCGGGAGCGTGCGGCGCCACGGCATGTCCTCGACGTGGGCGATCGCGAGCGCGATGCGCTCGGGGGACGACGCGTCGACGCCGAGCGCGCGCAGGACGCCCACGAGGGTCGAGGCGGTGACCTGGTGCTGCGTGCCGTCGTGCGCCCAGTAGTCGGGCACGATCCCGTAGGCGGCGGCGAGACGTAGCAGGTCCGGGGACGGTTCAGGGGTATCGGCTGCCACGCGTCGATCCTGCCAGAGCCCCCCGGAGGACCGCAGGACGAGAGGGGGACACGACGGGTTCCCAGCGCCCGGGCACGGTGGGCCCAGGAGCGGGTCCACGGGCCCAACGGGACGAACCGGGCGTCCGCGAGGCTCCTCCCATGTCCTCCCGCACCTCGCCCGGCGCCCCTCCGCGGGGCACGTGGCGCCCGCCCCGTGACGCGGGCCAGGGCACGCTCGAGTACCTCGGCATCGTCTGCCTCGCCGCCGTCCTCGTGCTCGGCGTCGTCGCCGCGGTCGCCGCCGCCAACCCGACGTTCCACAGCACCCTGCGCTCGGCCCTGTGCACGATCTCGACGTTCGGCGGCGGCGACTGCACGCTCCCGGCGCCGGACGGCGAGGACGACCGCGACGACCCGTGGCACTGCAGCTGGTTCGGGATCGGCTGCGAGGACACCGGCTCGGACGACGAGGGCGACGGCTCGGACGACCAGGGCGGTGACGAGGGTGGTGACGACGAGGACCAGCCGTGGCACTGCGACTGGTTCGGCATCGGGTGCGACGACGACGGGACGCAGGGCGAGGACGAGGAGACCGAGGACTCGGCCGCCGACGAGCCGAGCGACGGCGCCTACGTCGTCGACGGCGTCACGATCCCCGAGGGGCTGGTCCCGAGCTCGGAGACGGTGCAGGCGCTGCTCGCGACGGAGCGCGGCCGCCAGACCCTGCAGTGGCTCGCCGACCACGGGATCCCCGTCGTGTTCGACTCCGTCGCGGCCGGCGCCTGGTGGGACGGCACGTCCGTCACGCTGGGCTCCGGCTACGACGACCCGGTCCAGGCGGCGCTCACGATCCTGCACGAGGCGAACCACGCGAGGTACGACCGCGAGGGCCGCTCGGTCGGCGACGACATCGACGACCTCCCCAAGGACGAGTACGTGGGCGGGATGCTCGACGAGGAGACCGACGGCGTCGTCCAGGAGGTCCTCGGCGCCCGGGAGCTCCGCGCGACCGGGACGGAGGTGCCGGTGTCGGCCGCGGAGTCCCGGTACGGCGCCGCGTACGACGCCGCGATCGCGGCCGGGCGGTCGAGGGCGCAGGCCGAGGACGCGGGCTTCGCCGCGGTGCGCGAGATGTTCACGGACGGGACGTTCGTCACCTCGACGACCGGCGAGAGCTACGAGGACTACTACGGCGACTCGTGGGAGGACAACAACTGATGGGCACCGAGCAGGGGAGACTGCATCCCATGACCACGAACCGCGCCCGGCGACGGCTGCTGTCGCTCGCCGCGGGCGTCGCACTCGGCGCCCTGACCCTCACGGCGTGCAGCGACCCGGGCACGGAGCCCGACCCCACGGCGAGCGCCGCCTCGGCGCCGACGACGACGACGACGACGACGGACGAAGGTGAGCCGGACGTGCGCGACATCCTGGCCCGCGGCCTCGAGCCGCTCAGCGCGGCGACCGCGAGGCTCGTGGCGGACCCCACCACCGACGTGACCGAGGTCGAGCTCGACTTCCTCGACCGGTGGCGCCTGGCGGACGTCGTCGGGCACGGGGCGCACCCGACCCGGCTGTTCGTCGCGTGGACGGCGGACGGCGAGGTCCGTGTGCTCTCCGGGCGGCCCGAGGAGTTCTCCGCGGTGCTCGAGGACGACCGGGTCGACGTCGCGGACGCGGCGACGGCCGAGGCGGTCGCAGCGGCGTTCCTCGACACCACGCGCACCTTCCGGCAGCTCTCGTACCCCGTCCGCTCGGTCGACGAGATCCGCTGGCTGCCGACCCTCGACGAGGCGGGGACGGCCGCGCGGGACGCGGTGCTGACGGGCTTCCGGGAGCGCGTCGGTCCCCCGGTGGCGGCGCCGGACGGCTCGGCGTGGGCCATCGAGGCCTGGACGGTCGACGGCTCGACGCTCGTCCGGCACGCCGTCCGGATCGGCAGCGACGTCACCGTCACGGACTCCCCGACGGTCGAGGCCAGCGACCTCCCGGTGCCCGTCTCGCCGTGAGCGTGGCGACCGCAGGGGCGACGTAGCCTTGCGGACCATGAGCTCCCGCGTTCCCCTGACGACCCCGCACGGCACCGCGCTGCCGACCTACCCGCCCGCCGAGCGGCTCGACCTCGTCGAGGACCTGCACGGGCGCCCGGTCGCCGACCCCTACCGGTGGCTCGAGGACGCCGAGGACCCGCGGACGCAGGCGTGGTCGGACGCGCAGGACGCGCTCTACGCCGCCTACCGCGCGCGCCTCGTGCACGGGGAGGCCGCCGGGGACGGCGCGGCGGCGGGTGCACCGGCGGACGGCCCGATGTCCACCGGCCGGCTCACCGCCCGCCTGCGCGAGCTGCTCGGCGCGGGCTTCATCGGGACCCCGGCGTGGCGCGGCGAGCGCCGGTTCTTCTCGCGTCGCTCGGGCGACCAGGAGCACGCGGTCGTGGTCGTCGCCGAGCCGGCGCCGGACGGCGGCACGGTCGAGCGCGTCCTGCTCGACCCCGTCGCGCTCGACCCCGCGGGGACCACGACCCTCGACGCGTGGCAGCCGAGCAAGGAGGGCGACCTCCTCGCGTACCAGGTGTCGTCAGGCGGCACCGAGGAGAGCGTCCTGCACGTGCTCGACGTCGCGACCGGCGCCCTGGTCGACGGCCCGATCGACCGCGCGCGCTACTCCCCCGTCGCCTGGCTGCCGGGCGGCGAGGCGTTCTACTACGTGCGCCGGCTCCCGCCGCAGGACCTGCCCGAGGGCGAGCAGCAGTACCACCGGCGCGTCTGGCTGCACCGGCTGGGCACCGACGCCGCGCAGGACGTCGAGGTGTTCGGTGCCGGCCTGGACCGCACGAGCTACTACGGCGTGACGGTCTCGCGCGACGGGCGCTGGCTGGTCGTCTCGGCGTCGGCGGGCACCGCACCGCGCTCCGACGTCTGGATCGCCGACCTCACCGCGGGCACCGACGCCCCCGAGCTCGTCCCGGTCGTCGTCGGCGTGGACGCGCAGACGCACGCGTGGGTCGGGCGCGACGGGCGGCTCTACCTGCACACCGACCTCGACGCCCCCCGCGGCCGTGTCGCCGTGACCGACCCGACGTCGCCGGGGGTCCCGCACTGGCGCACGCTCCTCGCCGAGGACCCCGAGGCCGTGCTCGAGGACGTCGCGTTCACCGACGCTGGCGGCTCGCCCGGGGACGTGGTCGAGCCCGAGCTGCTCGTCGCCGCGTGGCGCCGGCACGCCGTCAGCGAGGTCACGCTGCACGACCCGCGCACCGGCGAGCGGCTCCCCGGGGACGACGGCACGCTGGCGCTGCCCGGGCTCGGCTCGATCGGCGGCCTCGCGACGCGCCCCGAGGGCGGCCCCGAGCTCTGGTTCTCCTACACCGACCACACCACGGTCTCCACCGTGCACCGCTTCGACTCCCGGACCCGGACGACGTCGCTGTGGGCCGCGCCGCCCGGGGCGCTCGCCGACCTGCCCGACGTGCGTGTGCACCGCCTCGAGACGCCCAGCGCCGACGGCACGACCGTGCGGGCGTTCGTCGTCGCGCGGGCCGACGCGCTCGACGCCGGCGGTCGCCCGCTCGCGCCTGCGCCGACGATCCTCTACGGGTACGGCGGCTTCCAGATCTCGCTCGACCCGGCCTACTCCGCGACGACGCTCGCGTGGGTCGAGGCCGGCGGCGTCTACGTCGTGGCCAACCTGCGCGGCGGCGGCGAGGAGGGCGAGGAGTGGCACCGCAGCGGCATGCGCGGGGCCAAGCAGAACGTCTTCGACGACTTCCACGCGGTCGGCGAGCGTCTCGTCGCGGACGGCTGGACGACCCCGGACCGGCTCGCGTGCTGGGGCGGCTCCAACGGCGGCCTGCTGGTCGGCGCCGCGCTGACGCAGCGTCCGGACCTGTTCGCGGCGGTCGTGTGCTCCGCGCCGCTGCTCGACATGGTGCGCTACCAGCGCTTCGGGCTCGGCGTGACGTGGACCGAGGAGTACGGCGACGCCGACAACCCGCGCGAGCTCGACTGGCTGCTCGGGTACTCGCCGTACCACCGCGTCACCCACGGCACCGCGTACCCGGCGACGCTGTTCACGGTCTTCGAGGGCGACTCGCGGGTCGACCCCCTGCACGCCCGCAAGCTCGCGGCAGCGCTCCAGGCGGCCACGAGCGCCGAGCCCGGGACGGCGCCCGTGCTGGTGCGCCGCGAGACCGGGGTCGGGCACGGCGGGCGGGCGCTGTCCCGGACCATCGGGCTCACGGTCGAGCAGCTGCAGTTCGTCGCCGACCGGACGGGGCTGCGCGCAGCGGGCGGTGACCGGTGAACGCCCGGACACTGCTCGCGGCCGAGGCGACGCCCAGCCCCGCCCAGACGACGCCCGGCGACGTCGTGCGCGAGGCGAACGCCGCGATGCGCTGGGTCGTCGAGGACGGTCTCCCGTGGTTCCTGCGCACCGGACCGCGCGTCGCGGTGATCCTCCTCGTCTCGGCGCTCGTCCTGCTCGTCCTGCGACGGGCGATCCGCAGCGTCACCAACCACATCGCCGAGGGCACGCCGCTGCTCGAGCGGGGCCGGCTCGGCGACTCGGAGGTCGCGGCGGCCCTGCGGCGAGCGAGCCCGATCGTCACCGCCCGCCGCGCGCAGCGGGCGCGCACGATCGGATCGGTGCTGCGCTCGACCGCGACGATCGTCGTCGGGACGCTCGCGGTGCTCATGGTGCTCGACGCGCTCGGCGCCAACATCGCGCCGTTCATCGCCTCCGCGGGGATCGTCGGCGTCGCGCTCGGCTTCGGCGCGCAAAGCCTCGTCAAGGACTTCCTCTCGGGCATGTTCATGCTCCTCGAGGACCAGTACGGCGTCGGCGACGTCGTCGACGTCGGGCACGCGACCGGGACGGTCGAGGCCGTCGCGCTGCGCGTGACCAAGATCCGCGACAGCTCCGGCACGCTCTGGTACGTCCCCAACGGGACCATGGTGCGCGTCGGCAACAAGACCCAGGGCTGGGCCAAGGCGGTCGTCGAGGTCAAGGTCGACTACTTCGCGGACCTCGACGAGGTCCGGCACGTGCTCGAGGAGGCCGTCGCGCGCGTCGCCGCGGACCCGGTGCTCGGCACCTACCTCGAGGGCGAGCCGACGGTCACGGGCATCGAGGACCTGGCGTTCGACGCCGTGACGCTCCAGGTCACCGTCAAGACCGCACCCGCGATGCAGTGGGAGGTCGCGCGTGCCCTGCGCGCCGCGGTGCGCCGCGCGCTCGAGGAGGCCGGCATACCGCTCGGCGGCCAGCGCGACCTGCTCGCGGCCTACCGGGCGCAGCTCGACGCGGCGGTGCGGGTTCCCGACGAGGCCGGCGCCGCCCCCGAGGCGACCGCGGAGGGCCGGAAGCCGGCGCCGGCGACGGACACGCGCCGGGAGTCGGACTCCCTCGACACGACGGCACCGCCCGCCGACCCCGCGCCGCGCGGGCGCTGACCGCACCGGAGCCCGCCCCCTGGTGGTGCGGGCTCCGGGCACGGCGTGCTCGGTGCGCGGCGTACCGCTCGTCCGGCCGCTCAGGGCTCCTGCGGGCCGCTCAGCGGAGGGTGTCGAGCTCCGCGGCGAGGTTGTCGGCCTCGGGGCCGACGATGACCTGCACGACGCGACCGGACCGGACCACGCCGAACGCGCCGGTCGCCTTGAGGGCCGTCTCGTCGACGAGCTGCGGGTCCGTCACCTCGACGCGCAGACGCGTGATGCACGGCTCCAGATCGACGACGTTCGCGTCGCCGCCCAGCGCCGCGAGGATCTGCTCTGCCTTGCTCATCGAACTCCTCAGCTCGTCCCTGCGCCGTCGTGCGCTGGTGGGGGCGCACGGGCGTCCAGCCTAGTCCCGGTGGCCGACCGGCGCGCCCGGGTCGCGGCGCGGACAGCCGTGCTGGTGCGGGGCGGTGCGAGACTGGGGCCCGTGACCTCCCCCGCTCCCGAGCCCGGCCCGGCCCACCGCGCCGACTCGTTCTACGCCGTGATCGGCGGCCACGACACGTTCGTCCGGCTCGTCGACGCGTTCTACCGCGGCGTCGCCGCCGACCCGGTGCTGCGGCCGATGTACCCCGAGGAGGACCTCGGCCCCGCGGCCGAGCGCCTCACGCTGTTCCTCGAGCAGTACTGGGGCGGCCCGACGACGTACTCCGACCAGCGCGGGCACCCGCGCCTGCGCATGCGTCACGCGCCGTTCAAGGTCAACCCGGACGCCCGCGACCGCTGGCTCGCGCACATGCGCGAGGCGGTCATGGAGCTCGGTCTCGCGCCGCTGCACGAGGCGCAGCTGTGGGACTACCTCGAGCGCGCCGCCCACTCGATGCTCAACACGTTCGAGGACTGAGCCGATGACGACCGAACCCACCGCCGTCACCCCCACGCGGGCCCTGCTCGACGTGCTCGACCTGGGCCCGGACGCCGCGGAGCCCGACACCTTCACCGGCACGAGCCTCCCCCAGCCGAGCGGTCGCGTCTTCGGCGGCCAGGTCCTCGCGCAGGCCCTGCTCGCCGCCGGCCGCACCGTGCCGACGACCCGCCTGCCGCACTCCCTGCACGGCTACTTCCTGCGCGCCGGTGACGTCCGCGAGCCGATCACGTTCGGCGTCGAGCGCCTGCGGGACGGCCGGTCGTTCACCGCGCGCCGCACGCACGCGCTCCAGGGCGGGGCACCCATCCTCTCGATGATCGCCTCGTTCCAGGAGGCGCAGCCGGGCCTCGACTACGCCGAGCCGATGCCCGACGCCCCCGACCCGGAGGACGTGGTCTCCGCGGACACCCACCTCTCCGGCATCGACCATCCGGTCGCGCGGTTCTGGAGCCAGGAGAGCGCGTTCGACGTCCGGCACGTCGAGGGCGCGATCTACCTCGGTGGCTCGGGCGAGCCGACGGGCCAGCAGATGGTGTGGGTCCGCTCGCGCGAGGCCCTGCCCGACGACCAGCTCCTGCACCGCGCGCTCCTCGCGTTCGCGTGCGACCAGGTGATGCTCGAGCCGGTCCTGCGCCGCAGCGGGCACAGCTGGGCGACGCGCGGGCTGTCGATCGCGAGCCTCGACCACGCGATGTGGTGGCACCGGGACGTGCGCGTCGACGACTGGCTGCTCTACACGCAGACGGCGCCGAGCGCGCAGGGCGGGCGCGGCCTCGGGGCGGCCCGCGTGTTCACCCGCGACGGGACGCACGTCGCGTCGATCGCGCAGGAGGGCATGGTCCGGGTCCCGGACTGACGGGCTCGCGGGCGGTCCGGGTCACGGACCGATGGCTCGCGATGTTCTCGGGGGCCTGGACGGTCGGGCTCGCCCGCGCCGTCCGGGTCCGCGTCCGAAGGGCTCCCCGCGCGCTGCCGTTCCCCCGTCCGGCGGGCTCGGCGCGCGGGCGGCGCGCCGCCGGGTGAGACTGCCCGCATGCCCAGGCTGCGCCGCGCTCGTGTCGACGGTCCCGGCTGGACGCGTCGTCGCGCCGGCCGGGGCTTCTTCTACCTCGACGAGCGCGGCGAGCGGATCACCGACGAGGACGACCTCGACCGCATCGCCTCGCTCGCGATCCCGCCGGCGTGGCGCGACGTGTGGATCAGCCCGCACGCGAACGCGCACATCCAGGCCACGGGGATGGACGACGCCGGGCGACGCCAGTACCTGTACCACGCGCAGTGGCGGCTGCGCCGCGACCGCCTCAAGCACGACAAGGTGCTCCAGGTGGCCCGCAGCCTGCCCTCGGCGCGGCGCCGGGTGCGCAAGGACCTCGACCTCGACGGCATGCCGCGCGAGAAGGTGCTCGCGCTCGCGTTCCGGCTGCTCGACCTCGCGTACTTCCGCGCGGGCGGCGAGGGGTACGCGGCGAAGAACGGCTCGTACGGTCTGGCGACCCTCCAGAAGGAGCACGTGCGGATCCTGCGCCCCGAGACGCCCGACGGCGAGGGGCGCGTGCACTTCCACTACCCCGCCAAGTCCGGCCAGGTGCGCGACGTCGTGATCGAGGACGACGAGGTCGCGACGCTCCTGCGCCGGCTCGTGCGCCGCAACGACGAGGCCGGCGACCTGCTCGCGTGGCAGGACGGCGACACGTGGCACGACGTCACCAGCGCGGACGTCGTCGCCTACGTCAAGGACCGGCTCGGCTCCGACGCGAGCCCCAAGGACTTCCGCACCTGGCACGCGACGGTGCTCGCCGCGCGCGCCCTGGCCGACGCCGGCCCGCCGCCCCGGTCCGACCGCGCGCGGCGCAAGGTCGTCACCGAGGTGGTCCGCGACGTCGCGGGCGAGCTCGGGAACACCCCGACCGTGTGCCGGGCGTCGTACATCGACCCGCGCGTGATCGACCTCTGGGAGCGGGGGCACACCATCCGCCCGACGCGCTCGAGGCTCGTCGCGGAGAAGGAGACCCTCGCGCTGCTCGCCTGAGCGGATGCGGACCAGGGCCCGGCGGGCTCAGACTGCGACATGACCGACGACCCCCGGCCCGCGCCGGACCTGCTGCCCGAGCCCGTCGCACCCTCCCTCCCGGGGCTCGTGCCGGGGCTCGACGCCGACGGCCGCCCGGCGCCCGACGCGCCCCTCGTGGCCGTCACCGGCGTCACCGGCTACGTCGGGGGCCGGCTCGTCCCCGAGCTGCTCGCCGCGGGGTACCGCGTGCGCGCGCTCGCCCGCAACCCCGAGCGTCTGCGCGGCAGGTCCTGGTACGCCGACGTCGAGGTCGCCCAGGCCGACGCGGGCGAGCTCGAGGAGATCCGGGCGGCCCTGCGCGGCGTGCGGATCGCCTACTACCTGATCCACGCGCTCGGGACCGGACCGACGTTCGAGGCCCGCGACCGGCGCACCGCGCTGACGTTCGCGCAGGCGGCGCGGGAGGCCGGCGTGGAGCGCATCGTCTACCTCGGCGGGCTCTACCCCGAGGGTGAGGAGCTCTCGCCACACCTCGCGTCCCGCACCGAGGTCGGCGAGATCCTGCTCGCGTCGGGCGTCCCGACGACGGTGCTGCGCGCCGCGGTGATCCTCGGCTCGGGCTCGGCGTCGTTCGAGATGATGCGCTACCTGACCGAGCGGCTGCCCGCCATGACCGTGCCGCGCTGGGTCGAGAACCGCATCCAGCCCATCGCGATCCGCGACGTGCTGCGCTACCTCGTCGGCTCGGCCGCGATGCCGTCCGACGTCAGCCGCGGCTTCGACATCGGCGGCCCCGACGTCCTGACGTACCGCGAGATGATGCAGCGCTACGCCCAGGCCGCCGGGCTCCCCCGGCGGATCATCGTCGGCGTAGGCGTGCTGACGCCACGGCTGTCGAGCCTGTGGGTGTCGCTCGTGACCCCCGTGCCGTCAGGCCTCGCGCGCCCGCTCGTCGAGTCGCTCGTGCACGAGGTCGTGTGCGACGAGCACGACATCGCCGAGCACGTCCCCGACCCGCCCGGCGGGCTCATCGGCTTCGACCGGGCCGTGCGCCTCGCGCTCCAGCGCATCCAGGACGCCGACGTCACGACCCGCTGGTCGTCCGCGTCGGTCACGGGCGCCCCGAGCGACCCGCTGCCCGGCGACCCCGACTGGGCGGGCGGCTCGATGTACGTCGACGAGCGGCGCGTCGACGTGGACGCCTCGCCCGAGGCGCTGTGGCGGGTCATCGAGACGATCGGCGGCGAGGCCGGCTGGTACTCGTGGCCGCTCGCGTGGCAGCTGCGCGGGATCGCGGACAAGCTCGTCGGCGGCCCGGGGCTGCGTCGCGGGCGCCGGCCGGGGCGGCTGCTCGTGGACGACGCCGTCGACTGGTGGCGCGTCGAGGAGGTCGAGCCGGGGTCGCTGCTGCGGCTGCGCGCCGAGATGCGGGTCCCCGGCCTGGCGTGGCTCGAGCTGCGGGTCGAGCCGGTCGAGGGCGACGAGCACCGGACGGTCTTCGCGCAGCGCGCGCTCTTCCACCCGCACGGGCTCGCCGGGCAGCTCTACTGGGGTGCGGTGTACCCGTTCCACGGCATCGTCTTCGGCGGGATGCAGCGGAACATCGCCCGCGCGGCCGAGACCGCGGAGCGTGCCCGGACGGACCGGCGGCCCGCCGGGGAGCAGGTGCGCTCGCGCACGTGACCGCCTCGCGAGGACCACCCGGGTGGTCCTCGCGACGGCTCAGCGGCGGTGCCGCAGCCGGACGGGCTCCTCGAGGTAGACCTCCCACGCGGTGCGCACCTCGGGACCGATGCGCCTCGGGGTCCCGGTCGCGGTGTCGACGAGCACCACCGTCGTCAGTGCGCGGGCGAACACCGTGCCTCCGTCAGCCGCCGGCGCGTCGCGCACCTCGTAGCAGATGTCCAGGCTCGCCCCGCCGAGGTGACCGATCCACATCTCGACGAGGACGGGCGTGCGCCGGTAGCCCAGCGGCCGCAGGTACTCGATCTCCTGGCGTGCGACGAGCGTCGACAGCTCGGCCCCCGGTCCGGCGTCGAGCACCGCTGTGGGCCACGTCCCCTCGGGGACGTCGGCGGACGGCACCTGACGCCAGAACGCCTGGATGCGCGCCTCCTCGAGCAGCGTCAGCATCGCGACGTTGTTCACGTGCGCGTACGCGTCCATGTCGGACCAGCGCAGCTGCACGGGGACCACGAGCCTGGTCACGGGGATCTCCTTGGATGAGGGCGGTCAGGGGTGGGGGCAGGGATCGGGTGCTCGCGGGCGGCGGGGAGTGCGAGCCCGACCGTCCACGCGGCTGGGCGGTCGGGCGGCCGACGGCGCCGGGACAGTCGACGGAGGCCGCCCACCGTCACGGCGCCGGGGCGGACGCCGTCAGCGAGCGGCGCGGCGCGCTCCGTCACGGCACCGCTCGAGCGCCGCGAGCTCCGACGTCACGGGCTCGACGACGAGCCGGCCCGCGACCGCGTCGATCGCCTCGCGCAGCCGTCGCCGCACCCGCGTCGCCCGCCGCCGGGCTCCGACTCCCCCGGCCACCCGCCCGAGCAGCGCCACGAGCAGCCCGGCGAGCCCGCCGCCGATCGCGAGCACCGTCGGGGCGGGCAGCTCCCACCACACGGGCGTCGGGGGCGCGGGCAGCTGGAGGTAGGCGGCACCGGCGAGCAGCGCGAGCCACAGCAGGCCGGCCACGAGCGCCGCGAACAGCACCCACTGGAGGGCGCCGAGCGCACCCCACCACAGCGGCCGACGCTCGGCCTCGAGCCGTGTCCCGGCGACCGCCTGGTCGAGCGCGTCGGCGAGGCCGTCGGTCGTGGCACGCCGGCGCGCGGCGAGGACCCAGTCGTCGGGCGCCCCCGCCGTCGCCGCGTCCGCGTAGGTCCGCACGGCGGTCGCCGCCCGCGCGCTCGCGGCCGGTCCGGGGCTCGGCAACGACGTGCGGGCGAGGTCGGGGCGCTGCTCGTCCGAGCGCCCGGCGCCGAGGCCGAGCCGCCGCAGCGGGTCCGGCCGGAACCGTCCGAGCCAGCGCGTCGCGGGCCAGCCCGTCGCCGCGCGCGCCTGCCGGGCCGCCGAGCGCCGCACCGCAGCCACGACGGTCGGGACGGCGGCAGCCTCCTCGAGCGCCGAGACGAGCTCGGCGCGCGCCTGCTTGGCCGCGCGGTTCGCGGGCGCCTCGCCGCAGGCCGCGAGGAGCTCGCGGGCAGCGCGGCGGACGTCGGCACGGACGCGCTCGGTCGCGGCCTCGCGCCGCTGCGCCGCTGCGGCGAGCAGGCCCTGCAGGTCGGGGACGCCCTCACCCGTGCGTGCGCTGACCGCGAGCACGGGGACGTCGCGGAGCCCGTCCTCGGCGGCGAGCCGGCGCAGGTCGGCCAGGCAGCGCTCGCGCTCGTCGGGGGTCAGCCGGTCGGCGTGGTTGAGCACGAGCACGACGACCGAGGAGTGTCCCGCGAGCGGGCGGAGGTACCGCACGTGCAGCGCGGCGTCGGCGTACTTCTGCGGGTCGACGACCCATACGAGGAGGTCGACCCGGCCGTAGAGGCGCTCGGCACGCACGCGGTGCTCGGTCTCGACCGAGTCGTGGTCGGGCAGGTCGAGCAGCACCAGGCCCGTCGTGACGCCCGAGGGCGTGACCGTCCCGGCGACCTCGTGGCGCTCGTCGACCCCGAGCCAGTCGAGCAGCGCGTGCGCGGCACCGTCCTCCCCGGCCCGGCCCTCCGGCGCTGCCTGCAGGGCCGTGCCGGTCCGCGACGAGCCGGCCCCCGTCGAGCCGCTGCTGCCCACGCTCGTTCCCGCCGAGCCCGTCACGGCCGGACGCGTTCCTGCCGGACGCGTTCCCGCCGTACCCGCTCCCGCCGTGCCCGCCCCGGCCGTTCCGTCGTGCGTGGTCCCCTCACCCGCGGGACCGGGCCACACCGCGGCGAGCGCGCGGCCGGTCGTGGGCCTGCGCACGCCCGGGACCGCGAGGTCCGCACCCGCGACGGCGTTGAGCAGCGAGGACTTCCCCGAGCCGGTCGCCCCGGCGAGCGCGACCACCGTGTACTCCCCCGACAGCGCCGCCCGCTCCCGCGCGTGCGCGAGCACGGTGTCGGCTCCGTCGAGGACCCGCTGCGGGAGCCGGCCCTGGCCGGCGTCCACCGCCTCCGCGAGCGCGTCGACCTGCGCGGCGAGGTCCCGTCCCGGGGCATGGCCGCTGCGTCGCGCGCTCACGCGTCCCGGCCGTCCTGCGGCGCACCGGTGACGCGTCGCCACCAGGACCGCAGCCGACCCTCGGGCGGCCGCTCGGGCGACGGTGCGCCGGTGCGCTCCGCGCTCGTCCCCGCCGGCGCGAGAGGGTCGTCCGCGCCGTCCGTCGAGGTGCCGCGTCCGCCCCGTCCCGTGGGCAGGTCCCCGCGCTCGGCGGCCAGGCGGGCGAGCACGCCGGCGCCGCGGAGCCGCCCGCTCTCGGTGCCGGCACCCGGCACGGCGACGACGGGCTCCGCGGCGGACGCCGCTGCCACTCCCTCGGCGCGCGCGGCAGCAGCGGTCACCTGGGCGACCGCGGTGCGCACAGGGTCGCCACTCGCGTCGGCGGTGCCGAGAGCGTCGAGCTGGGCGGTGAACCGCGCGGCCTGACCGGCGAGCACCCCACGGACGCGTATCGCGAGCCGCTCGTGGGCCTCGCGGGCGAGCTGGCGCACGGCCTCGTCACCGAACACGGCCTCGAGGAGCCGCTGGGCGAGGATCGCCGCGCCGCCCGCGATGCCGACCTCGGCACCCGTGAGGCCGCCGGTCGACGCGAACACCGCGACCATGAGCGCGGCACCGAGGCCGTTGACCCCGTAGGAGACGGCGCGTGCGGTCGTGCGCTTGTCGGCGCCCTCCCGCTCGACGAGCGCGAGGACGTCGGACTGCCACGCGCGGATCTGCTCCGCGACCTGGCCGCGGAGGTCGGCGGACGCGCGGGACAGCGCGAGGCCCTCGAGCAGCGCGACGCCGGCCGGGTCCGTGCGCCAGGCGGAGTGCGCGCGCTCCGCGGCGTCCTCCGCGGCGTCGAGCACGACCGCCTCGAGCCCGTGCCCGATCGCGTGCGCGAGCGCCGGCTCGGGCGCCCGCTGACCGCGGAACGCCGCGGTGATGCGGTCGCGGAGCCCCGAGACCTTCTGCTCGACGGCCCGCAGGAACTCGCCGGTCCCGACGACGTCCTGCCAGCGCGCGAGCACCTCGCCGCGCAGCATCGTGCCGTCGGACGTCGCGCGCTCGACGTGCGTCGCGGCGTCCTCGTAGGCGGCGACGACCGCGGCGCGCAGCCGGGCGTCGGCCGCGCGCTGGTCGTCGGCGGCGCGGGCGAGGTCCTCGGCGCGCACGAGCACGTCGCGGGTCACGCCCTCACGGGTCCCCCGGATCACGCGGGCCCGCGCCGCGGGATCGCCGCCGAGGGCCGTGAGCCAGTCGGCGACGGCGCCCACCGCAACCTCGGGCAGCAGGCCGCCGTCCGTCGAGGTCTCCGGCACCAGGAGGACCGTGGCCTCGGCGAGGTCGTGCTCGTCGAGCATCTGCCGCAGGTGCGCGCTCACAAGCGCCTCGGTGCCGTCGTCGACCCGGTCGAGCACGAGCGCGAGGTGGACGCGCCGGCGGGCGGCCGCACCCAGCAGCTCCCACGGGACGGCGTCGGCGTAGCGCGCGGCGGTCGTGACGAACAGCCACAGGTCCGCCGCCGCGAGCAGCTGCGTCGCGAGCGCGCGGTTCTCCTCGACGACCGAGTCGATGTCGGGGGCGTCGAGCAGCGCGAGCCCGGGCGGCAGGGCGGGCGACGCCACGAGCCGCAGCCCGGCACCGCGCCCGTCCGCGCCCGTGTCGCTGGAACCGGTCAGGCCCGAGCCGATGGAGCCGGATCCGGTCGAGCCCGAGCCGCTCGGACCGGCCGCGGTGAGGCCGCCGTCGACCCCACCGGCGCCGCCGGCGAGGCCCGCACCGGCCGACGCGCCCACGCCACCGACCCAGCCGGCGACCCTGGACTCCCCGCCACCGCCGTCCGGCGTGCCCTTCGCGAGGTCCACGCGCGACCCGACGAGCCGCGCGAGGCCCGGCAGCACGCGGTCGGTCGAGAACCACCGCGCGTCGAGCGGGTGGTGCACGAGCACCGGCCACCGGGTCGTCGGCCGGAGCACGCCCGACGTCGTGACCTGCTCGCCGAGCAGCGAGTTCACGAGCGTCGACTTGCCCGCGCCCGTCGACCCGCCGACCACGACGAGCAGCGGCGCGTTCTCCGCGCGCAGCCGTGGCAGCAGGTAGTCGTCGAGCTGGTCGAGCACCTGCGCGCGCTCGACGCGCCCCGGACCTGCCGAGGCGACGTCGAGCGCGAGCCGGGTCTCGGCGACGCGCGAGCGCAGCACCGTGAGGGCGTCGACCAGCTCCGTGTGCACGCTCGCTGCCACCGCGCCGACCTCCGGCTCAGTCCCGCGTCAGCTTGCGGTACGTCACCCGGTGCGGGCGGGCCGCGTCGGCGCCCAGGCGGGCGACCTTGTTCTCCTCGTAGGACGCGAAGTTGCCCTCGAACCAGTACCAGTTCGACGGGTCCTCCGCCGTGCCCTCGTAGGCCAGGATGTGCGTCGCGACCCGGTCGAGGAACCACCGGTCGTGCGAGACCACCACGGCGCAGCCGGGGAACTCGAGCAGCGCGTTCTCGAGCGAGCCGAGCGTCTCGACGTCGAGGTCGTTGGTGGGCTCGTCGAGCAGGAGCAGGTTGCCGCCCTGCTTGAGCGTCAGCGCGAGGTTGAGACGGTTGCGCTCACCACCCGAGAGGACGCCGGCCGGCTTCTGCTGGTCCGGGCCCTTGAACCCGAACGCCGCGACGTAGGCCCGCGAGGGCATCTCGACGTTGCCGACCTTGAGGAAGTCGAGACCGTCGGAGACGACCTCGAACAGCGTCTTCTTGGGGTCGATGCCGCCGCGCGACTGGTCGACGTAGGAGATCTTGACCGTCTCGCCGACCTTGAGCTCGCCGCCGTCGAGCGGCTCGAGCCCCACGATGGTCTTGAACAGCGTCGTCTTGCCGACACCGTTCGGGCCGATGACGCCCACGATGCCGTTGCGCGGCAGCGTGAAGCTCAGGCCGTCGATCAGCACCCGGCCGTCGAAGCCCTTCTCGAGGTTCTTGGCGTCGAGGACGAGGCTGCCGAGGCGCGGGCCCGGCGGGATCTGGATCTCCTCGAAGTCGAGCTTGCGCGTGCGGTCCGCCTCGGCGGCCATCTCCTCGTAGCGGGCGAGGCGCGACTTCGACTTGGTCTGGCGGCCCTTGGCGTTCTGCCGGACCCACGCGAGCTCCTCGGCGAGGCGCTTGGCGAGCTTGGCGTCCTTCTTGCCCTGCACCTCGAGGCGCTGCTGCTTCTTCTCGAGGTACGTCGAGTAGTTGCCCTCGTACGGGTAGAGGCGGCCGCGGTCGACCTCGCAGATCCACTCCGCGACGTGGTCGAGGAAGTACCGGTCGTGGGTCACGGCGAGGATGGCCCCGTGGTACTGCGACAGGTGCTGCTCGAGCCAGAGCACGCTCTCGGCGTCGAGGTGGTTGGTGGGCTCGTCGAGCAGCAGGAGGTCGGGCTTCTCGAGGAGCAGCTTGCACAGCGCGACGCGTCGGCGCTCACCACCGGAGAGCACCGAGACGTCGGCGTCCGGCGGCGGGCAGCGCAGCGCGTCCATCGCCTGCTCGAGCTGCGCGTCGAGGTCCCACGCCTCCGCGGCGTCGATGGCCTCCTGGAGCTGACCCATCTCGGCGAGCAGCGCGTCGAAGTCGGCGTCGGGCTCCGACATGAGGTTCGAGATCTCGTTGAACCGGTCGAGCTTGCCCTTGATCTCGGCGACGCCCTCCTCGACGTTGCCGAGCACCGTCTTGCTCTCGTTGAGCGGCGGCTCCTGCATGAGGATGCCGACGGTGTAGCCGGGCGAGAGCCGGGCCTCGCCGTTCGAGGGCTGCTCGAGACCGGCCATGATCTTGAGGATCGTGGACTTGCCCGCACCGTTGGGGCCGACGACGCCGATCTTGGCGCCGGGCAGGAAGTTCAGGGTGACGTCGTCGAGGATGACCTTGTCGCCGTGCGCCTTGCGCGCCTTGTACATGGAGTAGATGAACTCAGCCACTGGCTCTTCGTCCGCCTCGGTGCTCGGGGGTGTGTCGAGGGAGTGCACGGAACGGGCCTCCCGGCCGCGCGCGGAGTCGCGTCGGCAGCCGGAAGGCCCGGGCCCTGCGGTCCGGTGGCCCCAGCCTAGGCGATCACCTCGTACCGGTCAGTGCGAGGTCCTCGTCGGGGCGCACGTCCGCCAGCGCGTAGAGGGCCGCGTCGCTCCCCTGCGCGTCGTCGAGCGCGTCGAAGCCGTCGCCGTCGCCCGCCTCGCCGTCCGGCGCGTCGGTCGCGGAGGCGTCGCCCGGGCTCGAGTGGACCGTGCGCATGTAGCGGGCGGTGCCGAACGCCAGGTCGGGGCCGATCGCGATCGCGTCGAGCACGAGCGACGTCCGGGGCTCGCCGTCGGCCGTGCTCCACTCGTCGGTCGAGAGCCGGCCGTGCACGAGCACCGGGTCCCCCTTGCGCAGCGACTCGGCGACGTTGCGTGCGGCCCCGCGCCAGGCCTTGACCGTGAACCACTCGGTGCGCCCGTCCACCCAGGTGCCGCGCTCGCGGTCGAACCACCGCCGGGTCGACGCCATGCGGAACGTCGTGAACGGGGTCGACGCGCCCCCGGCCGACGGCGCGCCCGGCGCGCCCGCCGCGGTCACGGCCTGACCCGGCGCCGCCCCGGAGCCGGTGCTCGTGCCGGGGTAGTGCTTCGGGTCGGTGCCCAGCCACCCGACCAGCGTCAGGGTCAGCTCGTTCGTGCTCATGCGTCCTCCTCGGTGAGGGGCCGGCGAGCGCCGACCCTGTGGAGGGAGCGTGGCGCGCGGGCACGACCGGACCCGGCTGCCGGATCCCGGACGGTGCGTGCGGCAGCGTGCGACCGGGCTGGGGGTGGCTCGTGCAGCGGTCAGCGCACGGTGGCGAGCGCGACGAGCTCGCGCACCCGGCGGTGCTCCGCGACCACTTCGGCCGCGGGCTCCGCGAGCCGGGTCCGCGCGACGGCCTCGAGCTCCGCCCGTCCCTCGCGCAGCACCCGCTCGGAGCGTCGTCGGGCGAGCGCCCGGCGCAGCGACCACGTGGCCACCGCGAGCACGAGGGCCAGCAGCGCGAGGCCGGCAGCGACGGGCAGCGCCCAGTCCTCCGGCCCGCGCCCCACGGACCCCAGCTCGAGGCCGAGCCCGATCGCTGCCGCGACGACGGCCCCGACGCCCGCGAGCACCGCCAGCACGAACCCCGCGACGGCGAGCCGGGACCGCCGCGCCGCGACGGTCACCCGCGCGAGCGCGTCGTCGATCTCGAGCCGCAGCCGCTCGGCGGGCGTCACGCGCGCGACGATGTCGTCGGCCCACCGGACGGGGACGGTGCGGGTCACGCCCGCGAGCCAGCCGGCCCGCGCGAGCACGACCGTGTCGGCCTGCACGGCGCCGAACGACGGCACGGTCCGGGACCCGCCGCGCACGACGGCGCCGACGGCGTCCGCGATCGCCGGCAGCCCCGCGCCCTCGGCGAGGACATCGACGAGCTCGACGACGCCGAGCCGGCTCGGGGCGGGCTCACGGTCCGCGACCTGGCTCGCGAGCAGGGTCGCCGCGTCGTTGAGCTCGGCGCCCGCGCGCTCCGCGGCGACGCTGCGGCGGCGGACCACCGCGGCCAGCCGGTCCCGCAGCTCGGGGACGCCCTCGCCGGTGTGCGCCGACGCGGTGCGCACGTGCACGCCCGTCAGGCCGTCCTCGACGAGCAGGCCCTCGACGTCGCGGACCAGCTCGTCGTGCATGTCGGCGGCGACCGTGTCGATCTGGTTCAGCACGACGGCCATGGCCGCCTCGTGGCCCACGAGCCGGCGCAGGTACCCCGAGTGCAGGGCGTCGTCCGCGTACTTCTGCGGGTCGACGACCCAGACGAGCAGGTCCGCCATGGGCAGCAGCAGGTCGACGACCGCACGGTGCGCCGGCTCGATCGAGTCGTGGTCCGGCAGGTCGAGCAGCACGAGCCCGCGCAGCGGCGCCTCGGTGTCGCCGTCGAGCAGGCTCTCGCGCTCGATGCGCCGGTCCTCCTCGACACCGAGCCAGTCGAGCAGCGCACCGCCGCCCTCGCCCCACACGCACGCCGTGACCTTGGACGTCGTGGGGCGCTTGACCCCGACGTCCGCGAAGTCGAGCCCGCAGATCGCGTTGAACAGGCTCGACTTGCCGGAGCCCGTGCCGCCGACGAGCGCGACGATCGTGTGGTCGACGCCGAGGGCGAGCCGCTCGCGCACGCGCCCCACCGACGCCGCGACGCGTGCCGACACCTCGGGGTCCAGCCGGTCGCCGCCGGTCTCGAGCGCCTCCTCGAGCTGCGCGACGCGGAGCGCGAGCGCCTCCGTCTCGGCGCCGTGCAGCGTCCCGTGCACGGTCGCCCAGCCCGGCAGCGTGCGGACCGTCTCGGTCCTCTCGGTCATGTGAGCCCCTTCAGGACGGCGAGGCGCAGGCGCAGGAGGGACGAGGCGTCCTCCGCGAGGTCGGGCTGGTCGAGCAGCGCGGCGGCGGAGGCGCGCTCGAGCTCGACCTGCGCCGCCGCCCGGTCCGCGAGCTCGTCCCGCAGCACGTCGCGCGCCCAGGTCCCCGCGTCGCCCAGCAGGTCCTCGAGCAGGAAGCGCGCGGGCTCGAGCCCTGCGGCCGCGGCGAGCGCGACCGCGGCGATGCCCTGCTCGCCGAGAGCGCGCTCCGCGAGCTCGGCGCGCCGGGCCGCCCGCGCGAGGTCCTTGGCGCTGCGCAGGTCGGCCGTGTCCCGTCCCTCGCCGCGCGCACGTGCGAGCGCCGCGCGCACGATCACGGGCGCCTCGTCGACCCAGTCGCGTGCGGAGCGGTCCGCCGCGGCCACGCGGGCGTCCTTGCGCTCCTGCGCCGGCCAGAGCGCCTCGACCGACGGACCGCCCACCGGTGCTCCGGCGCCGGTCAGGCGGGTGCGCAGGAGCCGCTCGGCCTGGGCACCGGCAGCCGTCAGGTTCGCGGCGGCCGACCGGGTCAGGTCGCGGCCGAGCGGGGCGACGGCCTCCTCCCGGCGCCGGCCCGCGCGCCGCGAGCGGTGCACCCGGCCCGACGAGCGCACGACGTCGGCCAGCGGGCCGCCCGCAGCGGTCAGCTCGGCCCACCGGGCACGCACCGCACCGTC